>PKDP01000114.1 GCA_002862585.1 Flavobacteriales bacterium
TGTTGTAAAGAAAAGTGGTGAAAACCTATTAGAAGCAACGAGTAAAATAATGTCGCTTTTAGCTACTGCAAAATCAACTAATATACTTCCTCAAAACTTAACAATATCCATTACAAACGACCAGTCTGAACAAACTAGAGATCAATTAAGTAACTTGGAGAACAGCATCATTTTTGGAGTAATTTTAGTGGTGCTTGTTCTCTTGTTCTTTCTTGGTTTACGAAATGCATTATTCGTAGGAATGGCCATTCCTTTATCCATGTTTATCAGCTTTGTAGTCTTTGGAGGTATGGGAACTACTATGAACATGGTAGTCCTTTTTGCACTTATTTTAGCACTCGGGATGTTGGTGGACAATGCTATTGTGGTGATTGAAAACATTGATCGTATTTACAAGAAAGAAGGCTTGAGTAAGTTCGAAGCAGCAAAACAAGGGGTAGGCGAAATAGCCGTTCCTATTATTTCTTCAACACTAACTACACTGGCAGCCTTTTTCCCACTCTTATTTTGGGACGATTTGATGGGCGAATTTATGGGTTATATTCCAATGACATTAATCATTGTATTAGGCTCGTCATTATTTGTGGCATTAGTTATCAACCCTGTTTTTGCATCACGATTTATGCAAGAAGACAATCGAAAAGAAGTCAATAAACCAAAGCTTAAGAAGACCACTATTTATGCAGCCGTTATTTCAATAGTCTTTTACCTATTGGGAGCTCGTATGTTAGGCTCACTAGCCTTGATATATGGCTTGTTGAACTTGCTAAACAGCTTATACCTCACCCCATGGTCATATTGGTTTCAAGATACTTTACTAGTACGCTTGGAAGAAAGATATTCCAAAATATTAAACTGGGCATTGGATGGAAGACGTCCGTTGAAACTTTTGGCAGGAACGTTTGGACTATTGATTTTCTCTATAATGTTCTTTGCATTGATGAAGCCAAATGTGGAGTTTTTCCCTGTTAATGAGCCTAAGTACATCAATGTCTTTTTGGAAATGCCCGAGGCTACTGATGTAATAGCTACGGACTCCATAGCTCGAATTGTGGAGCAAGACATCATAGATATCTTAAGCCCTTACGAGCATATAGTTTCTTCCGTATTAACTAACGTTGGTGCAGGAACTTCCGACCCTAATGAAATGGGTGGTGGTTCAGGAAACACTCCGCACAAGGCACGTATAACGATTAACTTTGTAGAGTTCAAATACAGAGACGGTATCGCTACTGGCGATGTGATGAAAGAGCTTTCATCCTCAATTAAGGTATTGCCAGGCGTTGAAATTAGCGTGGACAAAAACAGAGATGGACCACCAATGGGACGACCTATTAATATGGAAATTACAGGTGAGAATTTCGAAGACTTACTCTTTTTAGCCGAAGACATTCAGCAAAAAATAGAGAAAGAGAAAATACCTGGAATAGAAGGATTAAAAGTTGACTTAGAGTTGAGTAAAGCCGAGATGCTTGTACAGATAGACAGAGATATGGCACGTCGATTAGGAGTATCTGCCTCTCAAGTTGGTTCTACTATTCGAACAGCCTTATTTGGTAAAGAAGTCTCTAAATTTAAGGACGGTGAAGACGAGTATCCTATCACCCTAAAACTAGCAAATAAGTACCGCTATAATGTGTCTTCATTGATGAATCAGAGCATTACCTTTAGAAGTCAGTCCAATGGAAGGATTATGCAAATACCTATCTCATCGGTTGCTAATTATTCATACAACAACACCTTCGGATCGGTCAATAGAAAAGACATGAAAAGGCAAGTAACCCTTTACTCAAATGTGATAGAAGGGTATAACGAAAACGCTATTAATGATCAATTAAAAAAGCTATTAGCCGATTATCCTATGCCAGAAAATTGCGATTTACAATTCACTGGTAAGCAGCAAGAACAAGCCCAAACACAAGACTTTTTATCAAAAGCATTACTGATTGCTGTGGCTTTAATTACCTTGATATTAGTTTCCCAATTCAACTCCGTATTTAAGCCAGTCATCATTATTATGACGGTTCTATTTAGTACCATAGGTGTATTCTTGGGACTAGCCATTTTCAATATGGATTTCGTTATTATTATGACAGGAATTGGTATAGTTTCATTGGCAGGTATTGTAGTAAATAACGCTATTGTATTAATCGATTACATTGACCTCATTAAATCAAGAAAGAAAGAAGAGCTTGGATTGGACGATTCGGAAGAACTAGACTACCAAAACTCAATAGATAGTATTCGTGAGGCTGGGCAAAAAAGGCTACGACCTGTATTGCTAACCGCAATCACTACGGTCTTGGGATTATTGCCCTTAGCTACAGGAATGAATATTAATTTCAGCACTTTGCTAACGGAGTTTAATCCACAAATTTTCTTCGGTGGTGACAACGCGATTTTCTGGGGACCAATGGCATGGACAGTAATTTTTGGACTTACTTTTGCTACATTCCTAACATTAGTTATTGTACCAGTAATGTATCTGTTAACCGATAAATTAAAGACTAAAATTGTATCTGAATTAGGGAGCTAGGTAATCTTTGTCCTAACAGATGTTAAATTTCTTATATTTGTACCAGAAAAGTAATCAAGTTTGAGTTCATTAGATAATATCCAATTCCCTGAAGATTTAAAAAATCTCAAAAGTAACGATTTGCCTCAAGTCTGTGATGACTTAAGGCAATATATTGTTGATGTAGTCTCAACCAAAGGAGGGCATTTCGGTGCTAGTTTGGGTGTCGTTGAACTTACGGTTGCTTTACACTATGTTTTCAACACACCTTACGACCAGTTGGTATGGGATGTAGGTCATCAGGCTTACGGACACAAAATCCTTACAGGAAGAAAAGACCGTTTTCACACCAACAGAATTTACAATGGAATTAGTGGTTTTCCGAAGCGTTCGGAAAGCGAATACGATACTTTTGGTGTAGGACATTCCTCTACTTCTATTTCTGGAGCATTAGGGATGGCAGTAGCCTCGAATTACAAAAACGAAAAAGACAAACAACACATAGCCGTTATCGGTGACGGCTCCATGACAGCTGGTTTAGCCTTTGAAGGACTTAATCATGCTGGAATAGAAAACTCCAATCTTTTAGTCATTCTCAATGACAACTGCATGTCCATTGACCCCAATGTTGGCGCATTAAAAGAATACTTAACAGATATTGCCACTTCGCATACCTATAATAAGGTTAAAGACGATGTTTGGAATCTTTTAGGGAAAGTCAGTAAGTTTGGGCCAAATGCCCAAGCTATTGCAGCTAAGTTAGAAAATGCCATGAAGTCGGCACTATTGAAGCAAAGCAATTACTTTGAGTCATTAAACTTCAGGTATTTCGGACCTGTAGATGGTCACGATGTTGTGCATTTGAGTAAAATATTGAATGATTTAAAAGACATTCCCGGACCTAAAATTTTGCATTGCCTTACCAAAAAAGGCAAGGGCTATGAGCCGGCAGAAAAAGGAAGCCCTACTAAATGGCATGCACCAGGATTGTTTGATAAAAATACGGGGGAGATAATAAAATCTACCTCTACTAGTCCTCAGCCACCAAAATACCAAGATGTGTTTGGAAAAACCATTATTGAATTGGCTAAGGAAAACGATAAAATAATGGGTATTACCCCAGCTATGCCTACAGGTTGCTCTTTAGGCATGATGATGAAAGAGATGCCAGACAGAGCCTTTGATGTAGGTATTGCTGAGCAACACGCTGTTACTTTTTCGGCAGGTTTAGCTACACAAGGAATGGTGCCTTTCTGTAATATTTACTCCTCCTTTATGCAACGTGCTTATGACCAAGTAGTACACGACGTTGCCATTCAAAACTTGAATGTAGTATTTTGCTTAGATAGAGGCGGTTTGGTAGGTGCTGATGGCCCTACTCATCACGGTGTTTACGACATGGCATACTTTAGGTGTATTCCTAACATGGTCGTTTCTGCTCCTATGAATGAGCAAGAATTGAGAAACCTCATGTACACCGCACAATTACCTAACAAAGGGCCATTCTCAATACGTTACCCAAGAGGAAAAGGCGTTATGGTCGATTGGCAAACACCTTTTGAAGAAATACCAGTAGGAAAAGGAAGAAAAGTTTCTGATGGTAATGAAATTGCTTTAGTGACAATTGGTCATGTGGGGAATTTTGCTCAAAAAGCCATTTCAGAATTAGATACGTATTCTGTAGCCCATTACGATATGCGATTTGTGAAGCCTTTGGATGAAGCCTTACTACACGAAGTCTTTAGGAAACACGATAAAGTGATTACGGTAGAAGACGGCTGTATACAAGGCGGTTTTGGTAGTGCTATCATTGAGTTTATGGCGGATCATAACTTCAAAGCACAAGTAAAGCGTTTGGGTATTCCTGACAAATACGTTGAGCATGGCACTCAGCCTGAGCTATGGCGTGAATGCGAATACGATAAGCAAGCCATCATTGAAAGCGTTCATCAGATGGTAGGCGTTAAAAAAGTAGCCACAACAGCATAAAAAAAGAGCCTCGAAGGCTCTTTTTAAATTTTATATTCAAAATTCTACTACTTCAATTCAAAAGACTCCATAAATTTGGTGGTATAGTTACCGTTTATGAAATCTTCGTTTTTCATCAATTGTAAGTGGAAAGGTATAGTTGTCTTCACACCTTCAATAACGAATTCTTCCAATGCTCTTCTCATTTTTGAAATAGCCTCTTCTCTAGTTTGAGCCACTGTAATAAGTTTAGCAATCATAGAGTCGTAATTAGGTGGTATACTATAGTTAGCATACACATGAGTGTCAATACGTACACCGTGTCCGCCTGGTGCATGAAAGTTTGTAATCCTTCCTGGACTAGGCCTGAAGTCGTTGTAAGGGTCTTCGGCATTAATACGGCACTCAATGGCGTGTAGCTGAGGATAGTAGTTTTTACCCGTTATTTTTATGCCAGTCGCCACTTTTATCTGTTCACAAATAAGGTCATAGTCCACTACTTCTTCCGTAATAGGGTGTTCCACCTGAATACGGGTATTCATTTCCATAAAGTAGAAGTTACGGTGCTTATCTACCAAAAACTCTACCGTTCCAGCACCTTCATATTTTACCGATTCGGCAGCTTGTACAGCCGCTTTACCCATAGCTTCTCTAAGCTCATCCGTCATGAAAGGAGAAGGCGTTTCTTCTACTAGTTTTTGGTGTCTTCGTTGTATGGAGCAATCGCGTTCAGAAAGGTGACAGGCTTTACCTGTGCTATCGCCAATAATTTGTATTTCTATATGGCGCGGGTCTTCAATGAATTTCTCCATATACATACCGTCGTTACCAAATGCAGCAGCGGACTCTTGTCTGGCAGAGTCCCAAGCGTTTTCTAATTCGCTGGATTTCCATACGAGTCGCATTCCTCTACCACCACCACCGGCAGTAGCTTTTAGCATTACTGGATAACCAATTTCTTTAGCGAGTTTCTTGCAATGTGTAAAATCGTCGATTAGTCCATCCGAGCCTGGTATGGTAGGTACACCCGCTTTTTTCATGGTCTCTTTAGCAGCAGCTTTATCGCCCATGCCTTCAATCATTTCTGGTGAAGCACCGATAAATTTGATGCCATTTTCTCCGCAAATTTTGGAGAATTTAGCGTTTTCAGAAAGGAAACCATAGCCTGGATGAATAGCATCGGCATTGGTAATTTCTGCTGCGGCAATGATGTTTGGGATATTTAGGTAAGATTCGCTAGATGGACCTGGGCCTACACATACGGCTTCGTCGGCGAATCTAACGTGCAAACTCTCAGCATCGGCAGTAGAATATACGGCCACTGTCTTTATGCCCATCTCTTTGCATGTGCGAATTACTCTTAGAGCAATTTCGCCTCTATTAGCTATTAATATCTTTTTAAACATGAATGTATTTTAAGAGGGGTCAACTAAAAATAAAGGCTGATCGTATTCTACTGGTGTAGAATCATCTACTAATACCTTTACAATTTTACCGCTAACTTCGGATTCAATTTCGTTGAATAGCTTCATAGCTTCTACTACGCATAGCACATCGCCTGGCTTGATAGTGTCGCCAATATTCACAAATGTTTCTTTGTCTGGAGAAGGCTTTCTGTAAAACGTACCAATCATTGGTGACTTTACAGTAATGTATTTGTCTTCCTCGCTACTTTTGTCTGCTGCTGGTGCTTTTGCCGCAGCTTCAACTGCTGGAGCCGGAGCAGCTGCTACAGGCATTACTGTCGGAGCACCTTGAGCTACAGGAATTTGTTGAATAATGGTTGTTTCGGGTACCGCCCCTTTCTTAGCAGGGGATTTGATAGAAATTTTTACGTTGTCAATTTCTAGATTTACCTCAGTTGCTCCAGATTTAGCAACAAACTTTATGAGTTCTTGAATTTCTTTAATGTCCATAAGGCGATTTTAATATTTCAAATATATAATTTATTTACTATCGTATGCCCATTTCAAATAAATAGAGCCCCAAGTAAAGCCACCACCGAAGGCAGCAAGGATGAGGTTGTCCCCTTTATTTAATTGATTTTCCCATTCCCATAGACATAGCGGTATAGTTCCATTGGTTGTATTTCCATAACGCTGAATGTTCAGCATCACTTTATCTGTACCTACGCCCATTCTGTTGGCAGTAGCGTCTATGATTCGTTTATTGGCTTGGTGAGGAACTAACCAAGCGATATCGTCACCAGTAAGATTGTTTCTATCCATAATTTCACCTGAAACATCAGCCATACCTTTAACGGCAAACTTAAATACTGTTTGTCCTTCTTGGTGAATGAAGTGCTCTTTATTTTTAATGGTTTCTTCAGATGCAGGGTGATAAGAACCGCCACCTGTCATTCTGAGGTAATGACGACCTTCACCATTGCTTTTCATAATGGAATCATGAACACCTAAATCGTCTTCGTTAGGTTCTAATAATACAGCACCCGCTCCATCGCCGAAGATGATACACGTTTGTCTATCTGTATAATCTACGATAGAAGACATTTTATCAGCACCCACAACAATAATTTTCTTGTAAGCTCCTGTTTCTATGTATTTGGCAGCAGTAGCAACAGAAAATAGGAATCCTGAACAGGCTGCCATAAGATCGTAGGCGAAAGCATTTTTTGCACCTATCTTATCAGCGATAATACAAGCAGTTGATGGAAACATCATATCTGGCGTTGCAGTAGCACAAATGATACAGTCTATTTCTACGGCAGAAACACCTTTTTTCTGAAGTAATCCTTCAATAGCGCCAACGCCTAAATCAGATGAAGCTAATCCTTCGCCTTTTAATATTCGTCTTTCTTTAATACCTGTTCGTGTAGTTATCCATTCATCATTGGTGTCTACCATCTTTTCTAGCTCCTTGTTCGTTAGAACATATTCAGGAACATATCCGTGAACGCCTGTTATAGCAGCTCTGAGTTTAGTCATTATTGAAGTTATTTAAAATTTTTGTGGTTAAATCAGCTTCAACAACATCAGCAGTCAAAACGATCATATTCTTAATGGCGATTTTGTTAGATATTCCATGACCAATAACAACGGTTTTGTTTAACCCTAGAATGGGCGTTCCTCCATAATTTTCATAATTGAATCGGTTGAAATATTCGTCTTTAATATTTCTCTTTTCAATTAAGTTGTAGATAGATTCAGCTTGCTTCAGTATAACGTTCCCTGAAAAACCGTCGCAAACAATGACGTCGCATTTATCATCAAAAAGATGTCTACTTTCTATGTTTCCACAGAAGTTGAAATCTCTTGAGTCGCTCATAAGCTCATGAGCGGCAATAGTTAGCATATTACCTTTTGTTTCTTCTTCTCCAATATTTAATAGGCCAACTCTTGGG
Organism: Flavobacteriales bacterium; assembly: GCA_002862585.1. Lineage (GTDB taxonomy): Bacteria > Bacteroidota > Bacteroidia > Flavobacteriales > UBA7312. The sequence goes on from PKDP01000114.1 coordinate 7,845, forward strand.
CTAGTGATACCGCACACATGCTCGGCAAATAGTGAGCCTAATATTCCAAACTGATAGAGTACATCAGCTTTGCAGTCGGCATTGGCACCAACATCTAAAATTACATTTACTCCACCGTCTAATTTGGGCAGCACGGAAGAGATACAAGGTCTTAAAATTCCAGGGATAGGCTTTACAGACATATAGCCACCTACGAACATTGCGCCAGTATTTCCTGCACTGGCAAAACCATCTATTTTTCCTTTTTTAAGTAAGTGGAATCCAACAGCGATGCTGGAATTAGGTTTTTTAACAAGTGCTTTGGTAGGGTGTTCGCCCATCTCAATATTTTCTGGGGCATGAACAATTTCGAAGGTATCTTCCTGGAGATTGTGTTTTTGTAGTTTGCTTTTAATGAGTGATTCGTCGCCGATGAGCACTAAGTCAACTTTATCGGCTAAGTGTGGCAGAGCTAAAACACTGCCGTCAATGGTAGCTTCTGGGGCAAAATCCCCCCCCATGATATCTATTCCAATTCGAACTCTAGCCATTAAAAACAAAAGTAGATTTAAGAGTTTTAAAAAGTCCTAAATCTACAAATTAAAAATTAAACTAAACGATAAGTATTATTGGGCAGCAACTTCTTGTGAAACAGCTTCTTTGCCTCTATAAAAACCACATTCTCCACACACTCTATGGTGTAGTATAGGTGCGCCACAGTTAGAGCATTTACTAACGTTGTGTGCAGTTGCTTTGTCGTGAGTTCTTCTTTTGTCTCTTCTAGTTTTAGAAATTTTACGTTTAGGATGTGCCATAATCTAAATCAATTTATTTGTGTTTTATATTCTTCAAACTTGCCCAACGGGGGTCAATTTCAACATCTTCTTTTTCTGTTTGTTCTTTAATTTCAAATTGTCTGATGTTTTCTAACATATCTTGGTTGCACTCTTCTTCATCGGCGTGTGACCGTTTTGAGGGTAACGACAAATGAATGAATTCATAAATACTTTTAGCAAGCGATAAGGTATGCTCTCTGGTAGATAAAATTATGATTTCGTCACTCTCAGTGCTTTCCACTAAGTCAGAAAATTTTACAATAAGATTAAATTGTTCGTTTAAGTCTTGAAGATAGAGGTCTGCACAGGTATCGCAAGAGAGTTCAACATTACCGCTAATGTCAAATTCTAAATCTAGCAATGTTGCTTTTTTATTTAGCTTGATGGCTACCTTTAGCGTTGCCTTTTTTACTTCAGAATTTTCGAACAATTCAAAGAACGATTCTACGATGTCAAAATCAAATTGGTGCGTTCCTAATTTTAGGCCCGAAAAAGGAATATCAAAATCTTTTTCTCTTACCATGAATTCAATTTTTTCAAAGTAGCCTGCAAATGTAATAATATTTCATGAAATGAGCTTAAAAAAAGCTATTGTTTACTCGACCTTACTTCTAGAGCGTTCTTTTTTAGGGCTTATTTTTAGTGGATTGCTGTTAAGCCTTTGCCATTCTTGACGCTTTTTGAAGACATCACAAGCGGCATAAACAGCCTGTCGGAATGAGGATTCTTGAGCTTGATTTTTGCCTGCTATATCAAATGCAGTACCATGGTCAGGAGAGGTGCGAACGATATCCAAACCGGCAGTGAAATTAACGCCATTTCCGAAAGATAAGGTCTTGAAAGGTACTAATCCTTGGTCGTGGTACATGGCTAGAACACCATCAAAGGCTTGGCGTTTGTTGGAGCCAAAAAAACCATCGGCAGGGTAAGGTCCGAAGACTAAAAGTCCTTCATCTTCTGCTTTTTGAAGGGCTGGAATAATGGTCTTTTTTTCTTCATCACCTATTACGCCATTGTCTCCAGCATGTGGGTTTAGTCCAAGGACTGCGATTTTAGGCTTTCGAATGCCAAAATCTTGTTTCAGACTTTGGTTTAGAGTGTTGAGTTTTTCTAATATGGCGTCAGTACTAATATGTTTTGATACTTTTTCTAATGGAATATGACCAGTTACTACTCCAATTCTGAGCGTATCGGACAACATCAACATTAGTGATTTTCCGTTGTGTTCTTGTTCTAAAAACTCCGTATGTCCTGGGAATTTAAAGTCGTCTGATTGTATGTTGTCTTTGTTGATGGGAGCGGTTACAAGGGCATCTATTTGACCATTTTTTAAGGCCTTATTGGCAGACTTTAAAGACGTCAAAGCGTATTTGCCTCCATCAGCATTGTTTTGTCCTAAGTTGAGTTTTACTTCTTCTTTCCAGCAATTCAAAACGTTGATTTTATTGCCTTTCGCCATCTCGATGGATTGAATTTTATTCAAAGATAAATCATCAAAATGCAGTGTTTTTTTGACTTGGTTCAGCAAATGAAAGTCGCCAAAAATAATAGGTGTACAAAAGTCTAGCATGCGTTTGTCTCTAAACGTTTTGAGGATGACTTCTGTCCCAATACCGTTAATATCGCCAATGGAAACACCTAATTTTAGTTTACTACTCATTCAGATTTTGTTTTTAAAAAATCGAATAATAAGCGAACACCAACTCCTGTTCCGCCTTTACCATGATAGGCGTAAGGAGCCAATAAAAATGCTGGTCCAGCAATGTCCAAATGGGTATATGGATAGTCGGTGAAATGCTCTAGAAACTTACCGGCTGTAATGGCACCTGCTTCAGCTCCACCAAGGTTTTTAAGGTCTGCAATAGGTGATTTTAAATCTTCCTTGTAGTCGTCCCAAAAAGGCATTTCAGCAATTCTTTCGTGTACATTTTTACCACTTTCTTTAAGTTCTTGCATAGTGCCTTCATCATTACCCATAGCTACTACGCCTCTTTTACCTATTGCTCTTGCTGCTGCACCGGTTAAGGTGGCAAGGTCAATCACCAATTCTGGCTTGTAGTTTTTAGCAAAACTTAGTGCGTCTGCGAGTATTAATCGCCCTTCAGCATCTGTATTTAGCACCTCTACTGTTGTGCCGTCGTGCATAGTAATGACATCACCAGGAGCATAGGCATTTCCAGACGGACGGTTATCAGTTGCTGGCACAAGACCAATCACGTGTAGGTTTAGTTTAGCTTTAGCAATAGCATACATAGTTCCTACTACCGCTGCTGAGCCACCCATATCGCACTTCATCATATCCATAGAGTTGGCTGTTGGTTTTAGGGACAAGCCACCTGTATCGTAAACAATCCCCTTTCCTACCAGTACAATTGGCTGACTATTGGAGTGCGTTTTGGGTTTCCACTCCATTATGCTGAAGGTTGGAGGGTCAATACTTCCTTTATTAACGGCTAACAAGCCGCCCATTTTTAGAGCTTCAATTTTTTTCTTGTGAAGAACTTCCACTTTAAAGCCTGCCACTTCGCCCATTTTCTCAATATCTTGGCTGTATTGCATAGCGGTGAGGTAGGAGAAAGGTTCATTTACTAAGTCTTTAGCAACATAAGTCCCTTCAATTACGGCATTGAGTTGATTGATTTCTTCCTCACCATTTGCCGAATGCAGACTAATCTCTTTAAGGCTATTTTTCTTTTTGTCGGTGAAGTACTTTAGGAATTGGTAATTGCTCAAGGCAAGACCCTCAGTAAAAGCCCAAGCGACTTTTGGCTGATTGCTTAAGTCCACCACTGTGATATGGGCTATTTTTTCTTGGCAAATGCTAGAATGTAGAGCTTTAGCTGCTAGTCTATTACCTTCTAATTTTTCATCAGTTTTTTGAACAAATATAAACTGATTATAGCGGTTAATAGTTACGCTTTTATTGTCTTTGTCAAAGCTGTTTTGAATATAGTTTTTTTCCTCTTCAGAGAATGAAAAAGACGATAAATCGTCTATAGATTGGCATAAAAGCACCATGCATTGGCTATCGGGAATATGTTTTGCTAAAGAGATGAGTAAGTCCATAATTTATTGTCGTATTTTTGTACCTTCAAAATTAGACAATTTAGATGAATTCAGACCAATTATTAAAACGTGCTTTAGCCTTTGAATTTTTAACGGCAGAGGAAGGGCAGTTTCTATTTGAAAATGTGCCAACGGCAGAATTAATGTGGGTAGCTAATGAATTGCGTAAAATTCAAAAACCCGATGGTTTAGTGACGTGGCAGATTGACAGAAACGTCAACACCACTAACGCTTGTATTGCTAATTGCAAGTTTTGTAACTTTTTCCGTCCTCCAGGACATGAGGAAGTGTATGTTACGACTATTGAGCAATACAAACCAAAGATTGAAGAAACCATTCGCTATGGTGGCGACCAATTACTTCTGCAAGGTGGACATCACCCTGAATTGGGATTGGATTTTTACACTAATTTATTCAAAGAATTAAAAGAATTATATCCAGAGATTAGGTTACACGCTCTTGGACCACCAGAGGTGGCACACATCTGCAAGTTAGAAGGTAAGTCGCATTTAGAAGTTTTAGCGGCATTGAAAGAGGCTGGAATGGACAGTCTGCCAGGAGCTGGTGCAGAAATCCTAAACGATAGGGTAAGGCGATTAATTTCTAGAGGAAAATGCACAGGTCAAGAGTGGTTAGACGTTATGCGTGCCTCCCACAAACTGGACATTACCACTTCGGCGACTATGATGTTTGGACATATAGAAACCCTAGAGGAACGTTTTGAACATTTAGTATGGATTCGTGAAGTACAAGTCGAAAAACCCAAAGATGCCAATGGCTTTTTAGCCTTCATTCCTTGGCCCTTTATGGACGATGGCACTTTGCTAAAACGCATTAGAGGGATACAAAATAATGTGTCTGGCGACGAATATTTGCGTATGATTGCAATCAGTCGAATTATGTTGCCAAATATCAAAAACATACAAGCCTCTTGGTTAACGGTCGGTAAAGAAACCGCACAATTGTGTTTGGAAGGTGGCGCCAATGATTTTGGCTCCATAATGATTGAAGAAAACGTAGTATCGGCAGCGGGAGCTCCTCACCGTTTTACGTATAAAACCATACAGGAATCTATTCGAAAAGCAGGTTTTGAGCCACAACTAAGAAGACAAGATTATACCTTCAGAGAAGTACCTGAGGGAATTGAAGAACAAGTCATTAATTACTAAAATGTTTACAGGAATTATTGAACATATGGGTGAAGTCGTTGCTTTAGAAAAAGAGCAAGACAACCTTCATATATCTATGCGAACACCCATAACTTCTGAACTTAAAATTGATCAGAGTGTTGCTCACAATGGTATTTGCCTGACGGTGGTAAATATTGAGGGAGATGTGTATACAGTAACTGCCATCAAAGAAACTCTTGACAAAACCAATTTGGGACAATTAGAGGTAGGGCATAAAGTAAATATTGAACGATGTATGAAGTTGGGCGATAGACTAGACGGACATATTGTTCAAGGACACGTTGACCAAACTGCAAAATGTACCGATATAGGCGTAGAAAACGGTTGGCATACCTTTACCTTTGACTATGAACCTTCGCAGCACATTACCGTAGAAAAAGGATCTATTTGTGTTAATGGGGTGAGTCTTACGGTTGTCAATTCTAAGAAAAATAGTTTTTCTGTTGCCATAATACCCTATACCTTTGAGCACACTAATTTTCGAGATTTTGAAGTGGGCACTACGGTCAATTTAGAGTTTGACATTATTGGAAAATACATTACAAAAATGAATTCATGAAAAAATTCTTTCGATTAATCACCCTATTAGAGGGGCTCTCCTATATTCTTTTACTTTTTATTGCTGTGCCTTTGAAGTATGGTGCTGGTGATGATTTTTTGGTCAAAATATTAGGCATGCCTCATGGTGTTCTGTTTATGCTTTACTTGGCATTGGCTTTTTATTTGAAAGACAGCTACGAATGGAAATGGCAGCAGACGGCTGTTGTGTTTTTAGCATCTATCGTTCCTTTCGGCACGTTTTATGTGGATAGAAAATATCTAAAAGACAAGTAAACGCTCGGTGTAGCAATGCCCTTGCAGTTGTATTTCTATAAAGTAAACTCCTGATTTTAGATGATGTAGAGCAATTGGGTTAGTCCATTTTTGGTTAAAGCTAACAACCTCTTTTCCTAAGCTATTTTTTATAGAAAGCCTTTCAAAATGATTGTCTTGAACCGATAAGTCAATATTTAGTAAATCATTAGTAGGGTTTGGGTAAAGACTAAATGGCAGACCAAAAAAATCATTGAGTTGTTCCTTCATTATCGTAGGTCTGATGGCAGCAAAAGAATATAAGCCCTTCACCGCTTCTTGCCAATCGTTAATGTCATTGGGCGTTGTCCACCTCATACAGTGTTCGTTCACTTCTGGAGTATATAAAGCCTTTGTTTCGTCGATGTGTTTCATGAGGTTTTGAGTGCTGAATGTAGACTCAAGCAGCTCATTAAAACTATAACGAAAGGACTGTTTAAAGTTCTTATTTTTGAAAAGGTGATGCATCAATTCGGCGGACCATTCAGGAAAATCTTGACGCACACCACGGGCAGATATAAAATCGCCTAAAAGTTCATAATTCTCATAACTCATGCATTCGTCACAGTCAAAAAATAACCACCGCCATTTACCATCTTTTTGGGCTTTCCAAAATTTGATGTTGTTGTGCGGCCAATCCGTATTTGACAAAAACAATTGGGTGCAATAGTAGTCAATGAGGTTATCGATATCTATCCAATTACTCACTTGTACGTAATGCACTTCTTGACTCAAATCATTTGTTTGCAAATAATTTCTCAATGTCAAAAAATCGGCATTGCTACCTTCTTCAACCTTAGCATCTGCAGATAATAAGTCTATATTTTCTACACCTAAATAATCCTCAATAAAGTATTCGTCCATACGCTCGTTGAGGTGATGAATGCCCCAATACGAACCGTTTACAAAGACAATCACTTCTTGTGTGGCGGGGTGTTCCAAGTTTAACTCTTTGACAATTTTTTGAGCCAATTCGTTTTTAAACAAGGTGTTTTTCCAGTCGTTGGAACTGGCAGACCGTAGTATAATTCGTTTGAAAGAATCCTTCTCTTTGTCTTCAAAAAAGGGGTGATTCAGTCGCTTTTTGCCATAGCTATTACGAGCATAAAGCAATAGTGATTTTTGGGCGAGTGTTCGCCCTTTGTTACCATTGGTGCGAAGCCCCAGTTCTTGTTGAACAAGCAACTTACCATTGCGGTCAAAATATTCAAAATGGACAGGGCGTTCCCATTGTCTTCCTCTTTGTGAGTAGTTGGTATTTTGCCCTTTTACATAAATGCCACTTTCGTTGTCGAATAAATTGGCGTTTGGAGTAACTAATGATACTATTGGAAAGCTATACCTATCCAAAATATTCTCATCTACAAAATAGGTTTTGGTGTACACCTTACTAATTTGTTCTCCATCTAAAAAGGCGGCAATCCTGATGGTATGTCCTTTGTAAATAGTTTCTTTGGGAGGATACCAATTATCAGCAGTTGGAATTTCAGAAATGCTATTAGGTTTGTTTTTCAAATCTCTTAGCGGCAAGGGATTGTTGTATTGAGGAGAATTTGCTGTTGGAGGTTCACTATTGGTTGTAAAGTGAATGCTTGCTTGAGGGTTGGAGGCCAGAACTTCCAATTCAAAAAGCGTTTGCTGAAAGGCATTATGGTGCGAAAAATGCAGGACGCTAAACTCCTGTGCAATGGTGTCGTTTGTTGCATTTGGGCTAGGCGAATTTAATATCCCCATTTGTGCTGCTCCGTCAGGAAATCTGCCAAATGCCTGATTATCAAGTAGGGGAACGGGAGGGAAAGAATCCACCAGTCCACTATCAATATGGCTGAGGTAAAGTGCTTCTCCTTGGCTGCTGATTTTGAAATTAGCGTGCAAGCCGCCATATTCATCGCTAGCAAAAATGATAATATGTGATTGACTATTGAGGGAGCTATTGGGCAATTGCCATTTGTACGTATCGCTAAGGTCGTCAGACAGATAATAGTTATTCAAGAGAATTTCAGTAGCACCGTTGTTGTAAAGTTCTATCCAATCCGAATAGTTTTGAAAGTCGTTCAGCAAACCACCTTCGTTTTTGGATACGATTTCGTTGAGTACAATTTGACTTTTTAGCGGAAGGCTTAGCCCAAGAAAAATTAATAGAGCAAGGCAAAGACGCATTAATGGAAGCTTATTCCAACCTTAAATAAAATGAGGTCGAGGGTTAGGGATTCGGTATGGTAGATTTGTCCATCTGTGTTGAGGTGCTCTAAATCCACTTTTTGCATGATGTAGCTCAGTCCAGCGCTTAGTCCCCATTTTTCATTTATTTGGTAGTAGTAGCCTATGCCTGGCGAGAAATATACTTTACCTACATAATTAGTGTAAATAGCGTTTTCAAAGTCGCTGTTTCTAGCTTTGGCATAGCCAATGGAGGTCGTGAAATAGGGGCTGTTACTTTGGCTTTTTTTATGGGCTCTGCATTGCAAGAATAGAGGGATAAACTCTTCGCTTTCCAATTGCATATACGCCGTTCCGACACCAATCTGTACATAGTCGCCTAAGGATTTAGTAACATTAATCTCAGCCAAAGCACCAGACTTTAGAATGGGAAAGGTCTTGCTCAGCTGTATACCTCTCAGTCCGCCTACTTCTATTTGGGTGTTTAGTTGGGCATTTTGGCTGTAAGCCAGATTAAAGCTTATGATTAACAAGAGCGAAGTAATAATCCGTTTCATTGCTCAAAGGTAAGGAAGTATTTTTTTATTTGTGACGGCTATAAATTTTATCCAATTCTTACTGGCTCTCAGAATTAAAATTCCTTATTTTCGCCTACTATGAAACACATTCGAAATTTCTGTATCATTGCTCATATCGACCACGGTAAAAGTACGCTAGCGGATAGGCTTTTAGAGTTTACTGGAACGGTAACTGAACGTGAAGCTCAGAACCAATTGCTTGACGATATGGACTTGGAGCGTGAGCGAGGGATTACTATTAAAAGCCACGCTATACAGATGGAGTATTCACTAAATGGTGTAGACTACATACTGAACCTTATCGACACTCCTGGTCACGTTGATTTTTCGTACGAGGTGTCGCGTTCTATCGCGGCTTGTGAAGGAGCCTTACTTATTGTAGATGCGGCTCAAGGTATTCAAGCCCAAACCATTTCCAATTTATATTTGGCATTGGAAAACGACTTAGAAATTATACCCGTTCTCAATAAAATTGACTTGCCCTCAGCTGATCCTGAAGTGGTAAAAGACCAGATTATTGACCTTATCGGATGTAAAGACGAAGAAATTATTCCTGCCTCTGCCAAAACAGGCTTAGGCATTGACGATATTTTACACGCTATTGTTGAGCGTGTGCCAGCTCCAAAAGGCGATGTTAACGCCCCCCTTCAAGCTATGATTTTTGATTCGGTGTATAACTCTTTTAGAGGGATTGAAGCCTATTTCAAAATCATTAATGGAACGATTAATAAAGGCGACGAAGTACAATTTATGGCAACTGGCAAAAACTATTTTGCCGATGAAATAGGAGCCTTGAAACTCAAGCAAAAGCCCATGAAAACTTTATCAGCAGGAGAAGTGGGTTACCTCATCTCTGGAATTAAAGATGCCAGAGAAGTTAAGGTGGGAGATACCATTACACTAAAAAACAACCCTTCACAAGATGCCGTCCAAGGCTTTGAAGATGTAAAGCCCATGGTATTTGCAGGGATTTATCCAGTAGATACGGAAGACTATGAAGAATTGCGTAATTCTATGGAAAAGCTTCAGCTCAACGATGCTTCATTGACTTTTGAGCCTGAATCCTCCGCCGCATTAGGCTTTGGTTTCCGTTGTGGCTTTTTAGGAATGTTGCACATGGAAATTATCCAAGAACGTTTGGAAAGAGAATTTGACATGACGGTGATTACTACCGTGCCTAACGTATCCTATTTTGCCTTTACCACAGCCGGAGAGAAGATGTCCATTCACAACCCTTCCGACTTGCCAGACCCTTCTACTATGGATTATGTGGAAGAGCCGTTTATCAAAGCACAAATCATTACCAAATCAGACTACGTTGGGGCGGTCATGTCCTTATGTATAGAAAAACGAGGGATACTCACTAACCAAGTTTATTTGACTACTGACAGGGTGGAGTTGTCTTTCGAAATGCCATTGGGTGAAATTGTTTTTGACTTTTATGACAAATTAAAAAGTATTTCAAGAGGGTATGCCTCATTTGATTATTTCCCGCTTGAGTACAGGCGTTCTAATTTAGCTAAATTGGACATTCTATTGAATGGCGACCAAGTGGATGCTTTATCTGCACTTATCCACCGTGACAACGCCTATACTTTGGGTAAAAAGATATGTTTGAAGCTGAAGGAATTAATCCCGCGTCAGCAGTTTGATATTGCGATACAATCCGCTATAGGTGCAAAGATAATCTCTAGAGAAACAGTAAAAGCGGTGCGAAAAGACGTTACCGCTCGTTGCTATGGAGGTGATATTACCAGAAAAAGAAAGCTACTCGAAAAGCAGAAAAAAGGAAAGAAAAAAATGAGACAGATTGGAAGTGTGGAAGTCCCTCAATCTGCCTTTATGGCGGTTTTAAAGTTAGACGACTAATTTATATATTGCTTAAAATTATCCAAGAATTATGGGAAGAGCATTTGAGTTTAGAAAAGCCCGAAAAATGAAACGTTGGTCTGCCATGGCAAAGACCTTTACACGTATTGGCAAAGACATCTCTATGGCCGTCAAAGAGGGAGGGCCAAACCCAGAAACCAATTCACGACTGAGAGCGGTTATCCAAAATGCCAAGTCGGCGAATATGCCCAAAGACAATGTTGAACGAGCCATAAAAAAAGCCTCAGGTTCAGACTCTGCCAATTATGTAGAAATGAGTTTAGAAGGGTATGCACCACATGGCGTTGCTGTCTTTGTAGAATGTACTACCGATAATAATAATAGAACAGTTGCCAATGTGCGTTCCTATTTCAACAAATGTGATGGTAACTTAGGTACCAATGGCTCTTTGGAGTTTATCTTTGACCGTAAGGCAGTATTTGCCTTTTCGGCTAGTCAGATAGAAATGGACTTGGAAGAGCTAGAAATGGAATTGATAGATGCTGGACTAGAAGAATTAGAAAACGACGAAGGAACCCTTACCATAACCACAAACTTCACGGACTTTAGCAATATGCAAAAGCAATTGGAAAGCATGAACATAGAGTTAGAAAGTTCGGAATTACAACGCTTTCCAAACAATACCAAATCCTTAGACTTAGAAGATGCAAAGCTAGTGCTTAAGCTAATCGATAAACTGGAAGAAGATGAAGATGTACAAAATATCTTTCACAATATGGAGATGGGAGAAGAATTAATGGCTCAACTTGACGACTAATGAAAGATAAACTCAAAATATTAGAAGATAAAAAGGCTGAAGCCCTTATTGGTGGTGGAGAAAAACGAATAGATGCTCAACACGATAAAGGGAAACTCACAGCTAGAGAGCGTATTCATTTTTTGATGGATGAAGGTTCTTTCGAAGAATTAGGCATGTTAGTGACTCACCGTTCCACCAACTTCGGACTGGATAAGCAAAAGTTTTTAGGCGATGGCGTTGTCACAGGGTACGGCACTATTGATGGGCGACTAGTCTATGTATATGCCCAAGACTTTACTGTAATGGGTGGCTCATTGGCAGAAGCTCATGCCGAAAAGATTTGCAAAATAATGGATATGGCCATGAAAAACGGAGCCCCCATAATTGGTCTTAATGACAGTGGCGGAGCACGTATTCAAGAAGGGGTAGTCTCTTTGGGTGGTTATGCCGATATTTTTTATAGAAATACTCGAGCAAGTGGCGTAGTGCCACAGCTTTCAGCTATTATGGGACCTTGTGCTGGAGGAGCGGTGTATTCCCCTGCTCTTACCGACTTTATTATGATGGTAGAAAATACCTCATACATGTTCGTAACAGGGCCTAATGTGGTAAAGACTGTAACGCACGAAGAAGTGACTGCCGAAGAGCTTGGAGGAGCAAGCACACATGCTTCTAAGTCAGGTGTAGCTCATTTTACCTATGCCAATGAGATAGAGCTTATTAATAACCTTAAACGTTTGCTGAGCTATATGCCGCAAAACTGTGAAGAGGAAGCTCCCGCTATGAATTACCAAAGTGGTGATGAGATTCGTGCAGAACTAAACAATATCATTCCAGAAAACGCCAATCAACCTTACGATATTCATGAGGTCATAAACGGCATTATTGACAGAGAATCTTTTCACGAAGTCCATAAAGAATATGCTGAAAATATTGTCTGTGGCTTTGCCCGTTTAGCCGGTCGTTCAATAGGTATAGTGGCGAATCAACCCGCTTTTTTAGCTGGCGTATTAGACAATCACGCCTCAAACAAAGCGGCACGATTTGTACGTTTTTGCGATAGCTTTAACATTCCACTTTTAGTATTAGAAGATGTTCCAGGCTTTTTACCAGGTACTGACCAAGAATGGAATGGTATCATTAACAATGGAGCCAAGCTCCTATACGCCTTTAGTGAAGCAACAGTTCCAAGAATAACTATCATCACGCGAAAAGCCTATGGAGGGGCGTATGATGTGATGAACTCTAAGCACATTGGAGCCGACCTCAATTACGCTTGGCCAACAGCAGAAATAGCTGTAATGGGTGCTAAAGGAGCGGCTGAAATTATCTTTAGAAAAGAAATTAAAGAAGCCAAGGATTCGGAAGCTAAATGGAAAGAAAAAGAAGCCGAATATGCAGACTTGTTTGCTCACCCTTACAATGCTGCGGCAAGAGGATATGTAGATGAGGTCATAGAACCATCATCATCCAGAGAAAAATTAATAAAGGCCTTTAAAATGTTAGAAAACAAGGTCGATGTGTTGCCCAAGAAGAAACACGGAAATATACCCCTATAGAATGAATGTATTAGTATTAGGTTCAGGCGGTCGAGAACATGCCCTAAGTTGGAAAATTTCACAAAGTAGTTTGTGTGAAAAGCTGTTCATAGCACCTGGAAATGCCGGAACCAGTTCAGTTGGGCAAAATGTGGACATTAGCGTAAACGACTTTCCGACAATTAAAACATTTGTCCTAGAAAACGATATTAACATGGTCGTAGTTGGTCCTGAAGACCCTTTAGTAAATGGAATTTATGACTTCTTCCAAAACGATAGTGCGTTAAGTGATATTTGCCTTATTGGGCCATCCAAAGAAGGAGCAAAATTAGAAGGGAGTAAAGACTACTCCAAACAGTTTATGATGCGTCATAACATTCCTACTGCAGCCTATGGTAGCTTTACAGCAGAGACTTTAAAGGAAGGCTGTGATTTTCTCGAAACGCTTAATCCGCCATACGTCCTAAAAGCAGACGGCTTGGCAGCAGGAAAAGGCGTTTTAATACTTGATGAGTTAGAAACAGCTAAAGCCGAACTGAAGGCGATGCTTACCGAAGCCAAATTTGGTAAAGCCAGTTCTACAGTAGTTATAGAAGAGTTTTTGGACGGTATTGAATTATCAGTATTCGTACTTACGGACGGAAAAAATTATAAAGTCTTGCCATCCGCTAAAGATTACAAGCGTATTGGAGAAGGGGATAAAGGATTAAATACTGGCGGAATGGGAGCTATTTCACCAGTGCCATTTGCCGATAGTATTTTCATGGAAAAAGTAGAAAATACCATTATCAAACCTACTGTTTTTGGACTACAAGAAGAAAACATCGATTACAAAGGCTTTATATTTATAGGATTGATGAATGTAGGTGGTGAGCCTTTCGTTATTGAATATAATGTGCGAATGGGCGACCCTGAAACGGAAGTAGTTATCCCTAGAATAAAATCGGATTTACTAAACCTTTTCAGAGGCATTGCTATGGGCACTTTTGGTGAGCAAGATTTTTATGTAGACGAGGATGTGGCAACTACGGTAATGTTGGTTTCTGGTGGCTACCCCGAGAGCTATGAAAAAGGCAAAGAGATAGTTGGATTAGAAGAGGTTGAAAACAGCTTAGTTTTTCATGCAGGGACTAAAGAGGACAATCAAAAAGTGTTAACTAATGGAGGGCGTGTTATGGCACTAACATCCTTTGGAAGAACGATGGAGGAGGCTTTAGAAAAGTCATTTGATAACGCCAAAAAGATACACTTTGACGGTAAATATTTCCGTAGGGATATTGGCTTTGATTTAAAAGAGGAAAAAGTCTAGGCTTCTCCGTTTTTTTTGAAGGCTACCAATTTGCCAGTCCAGTAAACAAACAATACAGAAATGACAATAATTGCTAATACGTTAGGCATATTTCCAAGAGTTGGCATAATAGTCCAGATGCTTGAAAATAAATCGCCGATACTGTTCCAAAAAGTTGACCACATAGTTGATAAAATATTATTTCTGCAAAATTAGAACAATCATTTAAAAATGCTAGTAAAAACACTGAAAACAAATAAGCCCTCGGCATTTATTTCGTTCTTCGCTGTGTCGTTTTGTTTGTTCATATTTGATTTGATTGCGTCACTTCCCCTTCAGCTAGAATCCAATCACCCTATTTTCTCATCACTGCTAACATTTTTTAGTGCAAACGCATGGCTAAGCTATACGGCAGTTTTTATTTTAGGCTTGCTAATTGCAATGGGTTGGAATAATCTTTTGACCGACAGAGGGGTGTTCAAAAACATTACCATTCTACCAGCATTTATTCTGGTTTTATTGAGTTCGGCATTTGAAATATCTGCTATATGGATCAGTTATTTTTTAATGCTCTTTGTTCTGAACAAGCTTATGTCTATTTATCAAAAAAGTAAGCCTTATGCTGCTTTGTTTGATAGCGGCTTCCTTATTGGTTTATCAGCCATCATTTACCCCGTTTCTATACTGTTCTTTTTACTGATAATGGTAGCAGTATTTATCTATTCGACCATGAATTGGAGGCATTTTCTAATTCCACTTTTAGGTTTGCTTACCCCCTTTTTATTTGTCTTTACTTACGGTTATTATTTTGATGTCCTTACAGACTTAAGCCAGTATTATTTTACTTTCTTTTCATTTGCATTGCCACTGTTTAAGTGGACTGTTGGCGTAGTGGTTTGGAGCAGCGTTTTAGGCATACTATTTCTGTTGTCTTTTAAAGAAATGGTGGATTGGCTGGCAATGAAAAACTTACGTTCGCGCAAAGCATTTTACTTGTTTTTCGCTTACAGTGCATGCGTATTTATTAGTCTATTTTTTACTGCTTTTGATTGGAACCATTTGCTATTATTTGGCTTGCCCATGTCGGTATTGATTGCTAATTACTTTATGTTTTTGCATAAAAAATGGTGGTATGAAGGAGCATTTATTGTGTTGATATTATCAACGATATATTTGCATTTAGAGCCATTATTTTAGCTCTTAAATGTTTACATTTGAAGTCTAATTTTAAATTATTAGTAAGATGAAATTTGGTGTAGTTGTTTTCCCAGGCTCTAATTGTGATAAAGACATGATTTATGTTCTAGAAACCCTTTACGAACAAGAAGTTGTAAGCCTTTGGCACAAAGATACCGATCTTCAAAATTGTGATTTTATTGTATTGCCAGGTGGGTTTTCATATGGAGATTATTTGCGTTCAGGAGCTATTGCACGTTTTTCGCCCATTATGGAAAAAATTATAGAGTTTGCTAATAATGGCGGTTATGTTATGGGTGTATGCAATGGCTTTCAAATTTTATGCGAATCTGGACTTTTACCAGGGGCACTATTACATAACAATAGCCATAAATTCATTTGTAAAAACGTCTATTTGTCCACGCAGAACACCAATACTTGCGTAACAGTTAGTGCTGAAGACAAGGCGCTTTGTGTGCCCATAGCTCACGGTGAAGGGCGTTATTTTGCAGATGCTGACACACTAAAACAACTCAATGACAATGGTCAAGTGTTGTTTAGATACTGTGATCAAAACGGTAATATTACGCCCGATAGTAATCCAAACGGTGCGGAAGAAAATATTGCTGGAGTTAGCAATTCTGCAGGCAATGTATTTGGAATGATGCCTCACCCAGAACGTGCTGCTGATAAGGAATTAGCTAATACGGATGGAGGTTGCATTTTTGAAAGCATCATCAAAACGCTTGTTGTCGCCTAAATTACTTTTTATAAAAATTCATTTCGTCGATATAGTCGTTTATCTTCTGCGGTAAGAAGTAACTGACCTCTTTTTTCTCCCGAATACTTTTTCTGATAAATTCAGCTGAAATATCCATCAGTGGAGCTTTTGTCAATTGTACCTTTTCATGCTTTTCCATATCACAAGGCTTACATCGTGGTCTTGGGTAGACATAGATATTATGATTCTCTAAAATGGATTCGTGGTTTTTCCATCTATGAAAATGAACAAGATTATCTTGACCCATAATTAGTGAAAATTCTTCGTTGGGATGTGCTTCTCTTAAATAGGTGAGAGTTTCAACAGTATAGGATGGAATAGGCAAATTAAATTCAATATTAGAAGCCTGCATTCTAGGGTCGTTTTCAACGGCAATGCGGACTATGGTCAGTCGGTGTTGTTGGTCAAGTAGAGTTTCTTTTGTTTTAAAAGGATTTTGTGGCGACACCACAAACCATATTTTTACAAGGTCAGTATGTTCTAGCATGTACTGTGCGATAGCCATATGCCCTATATGGATGGGGTTAAATGAACCAAAAAACAAACCTACTTTCATCCTATAAATTCTCTAACTAGATTTAATGATTTATGGTAAGAGTCTTCTAAATTGTCATTAATAACAGTGACATCAAATTTACTTTGAAACTCCATTTCCGAAGCTGATTTAGACACTCTTTTGTTGAGGCTTTCTTCGTTTTCTGTCCCTCTACTTCTCAAACGTTCTTCTAAGGTTTCAATAGATGGCGGAGCTACAAAAATCGCCAATCCATTTTCTTTGAAATGGGACTTTAAAGCCAAAGCACCTTTCACATCGACATCAAAAACAATCACTTTACCTTCAGCCCAAAGCCGCTCTACCTCTTCAATTAAAGTGCCATAAAACATATTGGAATAAACTTCTTCCCACTCCAAAAAGTGGCTCTGATTGATGCGGCTTTTGAATTCGTCAACAGACAAAAAGTAATAGTCTTTACCATCCTTTTCATTTTCTCTAGGACTTCTGCTACATGCCGAAATAGAAAAAGAAAGCTCAGATATTTGTTCTAGCAAATACTTGACAACAGTAGTTTTGCCCGCACCTGATGGTGCTGAAAAGATGATTGC
The DNA here is from genome assembly GCA_002862585.1 of Flavobacteriales bacterium. Lineage (GTDB taxonomy): Bacteria > Bacteroidota > Bacteroidia > Flavobacteriales > UBA7312. The sequence goes on from PKDP01000114.1 coordinate 25,022, forward strand.
TTTTTTATAAGACATTGAGAATTTGTTCTTTTATCTTTTCTAATTCGTCTTTCATTTTAACAACCTCTTGCTGCATAGTCGCGTCATTGGATTTTGAGCCAATGGTATTGATTTCTCTACCAATTTCTTGACAAATAAACCCAAGTTTTTTGCCTTGAGAATTGGCACTTTGCATAACCTCTATGAAATAGTTGAGGTGTAAATTTAGGCGAGTGATTTCCTCAGTGATATCTAGCTTTTCGATGTAATATATTAGCTCTTGTTCAAATCTGTTTTCATCAGCAGATACCTTTATTTCGTCTATCTTTTCGCGGATGCTGCCTTTTATTTTTTCTATTCTACTTTTTTCGTAAGCTGCTATTTCATTAAGAGATGTTCGAATATTTTCAATTCGCAATGCAAAGTCTTCCGCCAAAATACGCCCTTCATCTGCTCTGTAGTTCGTAATGGCATCAATGGCTTGTGATAGTAACGATTCTATCTGTGTCCATTCCGACTCGTCTATTTCTTCTTTTTTGCTTTTCAGTACATCAGGTAAACGCATGATGCTACTCATAATATCGTCGGTATTGTCTAGCTCTTTGGCGATACCTTTTAAGTCTGAATAATAGGCTTTGACAACTTCACTGTTTATGCTGGCAGATAGTTCGGAATG
>PKDP01000019.1 GCA_002862585.1 Flavobacteriales bacterium
AAATGGACATAGTATTATAAGCCCAACTATTACTTTGTTCTTAAATTTATCTAAACTGATGTTTAGTGTACTGAGAAACTTAGCCACAGCCATACAACTGGCTACTTTTGCAAATTCTGAGGGTTGTATTCGTGTAAACCCAATATCTAGCCAAGAAGTGGCACCATTAACTTCTACACCAAATAAAAGGACTCCCATTAAACTTAAAAGTGATATAAAATAGATGATGTAGGCAAAGCCTTCAAAAAACTTCCAATTAAAAAATAAAATAAATAGAGCAATTACAAAAGCTATTAAAATCCAAACCATTTGGCGTCCATACTTTTGGCTAAAATCAAATATCTCGTAATTTTCATTATAAAGTGCAGCGTAAATATTTAGCCACCCAATAAATACCAAAACGAGGTACATTGAGATGGTCCACCAATCAACGTGGTCAAATATTTGTTTCTTAAATCGCATTAATACTCTATTTCTCCATTTACAATACGCTCCTCTAAATACTGTCGACTAATAGTATCGTTAATGTATTTTTCAATCATCAAGCTACCTATTGGCACTGCCCATGTTGAGCCCCAGCCGCCATTTTCAACATAGACTGCAAGTGCTATTTTGGGCTTATCTTTAGGTGCAAATCCTATAAAAATAGAATGATCTTTACCATGTGGGTTTTGAGCTGTTCCTGTTTTTCCGCACACTGTCACTTCATCCATTTTAGCAATATTGGAAGTTCCAAGTTCTTTATTTTCAACCACTTCTTGCATTCCTTTAATTACAATGTCAAAATAAGAAGAATCAATTTCAGTATATATTTTTGTTTTGAAACGCGACTCAATACTGTCGTTTTCTATTTCTTTGATAATGTGTGGCGTGTAATAATAACCCCTATTTGCGATGGCTGCAGTCATATTAGCCATTTGAATAGGCGTAGTTAAGAGTGCATCTTGTCCGATAGACAAGGATAGGTTTGTTAACGATTTCCATCTTTTTTTACCATAGATTCTGTCGTAGTAGTTTTTGTTTGGAACAAAACCCTTCTGACCTGTTGGCAAATCATTATTTAACCAATTTCCAAGTCCGAAACTCATCACATAGTTTCGCCAAGCATCATAGCCCTCATAAGTCGTTGGATAGTTTTCTATAATGGACTTGTAAACGTTGCAGAAATAAGCATTACATGAGTTTGCTATTGACTCTTCTAAGTTTAGTGGAGATCTATGTTCATGGCATTTCATTTTTCTTTTTTCTTCGCCATAAACAAAACCATCATCACAATCGAAATGAGTACTTGATTTAATCACTTTCTCTTGCAGACCAATAAGAGCATTGATGATCTTAAATGTTGAGCCTGGCGGATATTGAGCAAGAGCTGCTCTATTAAATAATGGCTTGTTGATGCTATCATTATTTAGAACGGTATAGTTTTCAGAACGTTTGCGACCAACCAATGTGTTAGGATCATAATTTGGAGCGGAGATAAGGCATAAAATCTCTCCTGTTGAGGGTTCAATGGCTACTACACTTCCTCGCTTATTCTGCATAAGCTGTTCTCCATAATTTTGAAGAAAAATATCGATGGATGAGGTTAGATTTTTGCCTGGAATGGATTTGGTGTCAAATTTTCCATTTTTGAAATTTCCTTTAATGTTATTATGGACATCCTTCAGCAATAATTTTTCACCTTTAATTCCTTTGAGTTTATCTTCATAGGCCTTCTCAATACCACTAACACCTATGTAGTCTCCTTCTTTGTAATAGGGATTTTTCTTTATGATTAGTTGATTAACTTCACCTACATAGCCCAATAAGTGACTAGCTGTTGAATAAGGATATTTTCTTAGGGTTCTGGCCTGAACATAAAAGCCAGCCATTAAAAACATATTTTCCTGTAGCTTAGTGTACGTTTCTACAGAAATTTGTTTCATAAAAACACTGGACTTATACATAGAATAGCTTTTAGCCTTTTCAAGTCTTTTTTCTAAAACTAGTGTATCTATTGAAAGTAGTGAGCAAATTAAATTAGTATCAATACTACTGGCTTGATTGGGAGTAATCATTAAATCGTATGCTGCTTCATTGTAAACAATTAGTTCATTATTTCTGTCGTAAATAAGACCTCTTCTGGGGTGGTCTGTTTCCTTTCGAATAACATTGTTTTCTGAAGATGTTTTAAAACTATCGTCAACAACCTGAATAGAAAATAAGCGAACTATAAAAATGATGATTATAACACAGAAAAATCCTCCAATTATATAGGGCCTATTCTCAAACTTTCTCACTTTAACGAATTTCTGGCATTAAAAAACTGTAAAATAATTAGCAAAATGGAGGTTACTAATCCACTGGCTATTGTTCGCAAAAGGATATTCCCTAAATCGAGTTGAAATGCTTCGATGAAAAATAATGCGAAATGATGAATAAATACTAAGATTGAAGTGTATATAATGGTTGTAGGCAATCCAAATTCGTTAATGGAGAAGACAATATTGTTTTGAGTCTTATTCTTCAATTGAGGAATAAGAGATAACAATATCGGGCTCTTGAGGTACATAACAAGAACACAAGCAAAAGTGTGTAGCCCCATAGAGTTTTGGAATGCATCCATTACTATACCTGTTAAGAATGCTATTAGTAGCAATAGGTTTTGGTTTTTCTTACTTATAGGTAAAAGAAAAAGAAACATGAGGTAAACGTATGGGTTGATATAGCCCATAAAAAATATATTATTAAAAATCAGCACTTGTAGAGAGATGAATACTATGAAATTTATGCTATGTCTGATAGTAACTTTACTCATTGCTTAATTGTTCTTCTAACAATTCTTTTTCTTCTTTTTTTAGAGGTTGGCAAACATTGACATATTTAACCTCTTTTAAATCTTCAATAAAAGACATTTTTAAGTTGTGAAACTTATCAGCCTCCTTCGTTTTTATATCACTAATCACACCAACTATTGTGTTGGATGGGAAGATATACGAGAATCCGCTGGTAATGATAGTGTCACCTAGCTGTAGATCAACATGTGATGGAATATCATAAATTTTAGCTTTTTTATAGTTTTTGCCATCCCACTGAAGTGATCCAAAGTGATTATTTTTCTTAATGACAACACTCACTTTGCTTTTACTATGCAAGATTGACAATACACTGCTAAAGTGTTTTGATGTTTCCTTGACAATGCCAATAACCCCATTATTACTTACTACACCCATCCCTTTTTTTATGCCATCAATTTTACCTTTGTCGATAGTAATGTAATTGTTTGCACGAGCCACCGACTTGTTAATAATGGTTGCAGGAATGAAATGACTAGCAGATATTGAGCTAATACTAACTTTTTGCTGATAACTTATTAAACTTTTAAGTTTTGCATTCTCCATCAGTAAAAGTTCATTAGTGCTTTTTAATGAAAAATAACTCTTTACATTACTTATTGCCAAAAAACTTGTAGCGGTGACGCCATTTGTTGAATTGATGAAAGCAGCCTTTTGAAAACTATTGTTTTGAATAATTAAAAAGAATGCAAAAACCTCAAGAAGAATAAATAAAATCTGATGATTATACTTATTTATTAATTCTATTAAGTTACGCATTACCTACACAATAATTTATCGAATTAAAAACGGGAAATTATCAGTATTCTTAAGAGCAATGCCTGTCCCTCTTGCTACTGCTCTTAAAGGATCTTCGGCAACATAAACGGGGAGTTTAGTCTTCAAAGAAATTCTTTTGTCAAGACCTCTTAACATTGAACCACCACCTGTTAAATATATTCCAGTGTTATAAATATCAGCAGACAGCTCTGGAGGAGTTTGACCTAAAGCGGCTAAAACCGCTTGTTCAATTTGTGATATGGTCTGATCCAAAGCACGAGCAATTTCTTTATAGGTTACAATTATTTCTTTAGGAATACCACTCATTAAATCTCTGCCGTGTACAGCAAAGTTTGGTGGGGGCTCATCCAGTTCTTGCAGGGCTGCTCCTACATTAATTTTAATTTTTTCAGCCATACGTTCACCGATGTCTATGTTGTGATGATTTCTCATGTAAATACGTATATCAGTGGTGAAGTTATCTCCTGCAACTCTTATAGAGCGGTCAGTAACAATACCTCCTAAAGAGATAACGGCAATTTCCGATGTGCCACCACCTATATCAATAATCATATTTCCTTTAGGCTCAAGAACATCTACTCCAATACCAATAGCAGCAGCCATAGGCTCATGAATTAAGAATACTTCTTTGGCGCCAGCGTGTTCTGCAGAATCTTTTACAGCTCTTTTTTCAACTTCGGTAATGCCTGAAGGAATACAAACTACCATTTTCAATGAGGGTGAAAACAATGTTTTACGTCTAGGAATCATTTTAATCATTCCGCGAATCATTTGCTCAGCTGCAGAGAAGTCAGCAATTACACCGTCTTTAAGGGGTCGAATAGTGTCTATGGTCTTGTGCGTTTTTCCATGCATTTGTTGAGCCTTTTTACCAATAGCTACTACTTTTCCAAGTATAATATCTTTTGCAACAATTGAAGGCTCGTCCACAACCACTTTGTCATTGTGTATAATAAGAGTATTTGCAGTACCTAAGTCAATTGCAATCTCTTGCGTCATAAAATCGAAAAAACCCATATTATTAAGTTTTAATGTTTAAAGTGTCTAGTTGCGGTCATTACCATAACCATTTTATTTTCATTACAGTAATCAATTGATAGTTGGTCTTTTATCGACCCGCCTGGTTGAATTACTGCCTTTACGCCAGCTTCATGTGCAATCTCTACACAGTCTGCAAACGGAAAGAAAGCGTCAGAAGCCATAGCACACCCTTCAAGTTTAAAATCAAATTGCTTGGCCTTATCAATGGCTTGCTTTAAGGCGTCAACTCGTGATGTTTGTCCCACTCCACTTGCTAGCAATTGATTGTCTTTAACCAGTACAATCGCATTTGATTTAGTGTTTTTACAGACCTTACTTGCAAATTCTAAATCGGCTAATTGTTGTTCGCTAGGTTCAATTTCGGTTACTGTTTTCATGCCTACGGCTCTGTCAATAGTAACGTCTTTATCCTGCTCAAGAACACCATTTAGTATTGTACGGAATTGTCTGTTTGGTAGAGCTGTTTCCTTCTGCACTAATATAATACGATTTTTCTTGGATTTCAATACTTCGAGCGCTTCATTTTGATAGGACGGAGCAATAATAATCTCGAAGAATAATGAGTTTATTTCATTTGCCGTATCAAGGTCTAGCTCAGCGTTACACACTAGAATTCCACCAAAAGCAGAAATAGGATCACCAGCTAGGGCAGCAACATAGGCGTCTTTCAAAACATTTTTCGAGGCGATACCACAAGCATTATTATGTTTTAGGATGGCAAATGTTGTGTCTTCAAATTCTGAAATGATATGTACAGCAGCATCTACGTCTAGCAAATTATTGTAGGATAATGCTTTGCCATGAAGTTGATCGAAAAAGCCATCTAAGTTACCATAGAATACACCTTTTTGGTGAGGATTTTCTCCGTATCGTAAGCCTGTGCCATTAGGCATACTAAATTTAAAGGCTGTATCGTCTTTGTCAAAGTATGAAAATATAGCACTGTCGTAGTGCGATGAAATGTGAAAAGACTTAGTGGCATATTGTCTTCGCTCTTCTATAGTCGTTCCATTATTTTCTTTTAATATGGAGTGAAAATCAGCGTAATCGTATTTTGATGAAATAACTACTACGTCTTTGAAGTTCTTAGCTGCAGCTCTAATTAGTGAAATGCCTCCAATATCAATTTTTTCAATAATAGACTGCTCATCAGCTCCAGAAGCAACAGTTTCTTCAAAAGGGTAGAGGTCAACAATTACGATATCAAATTCAGGAATATCATACTCTTTCAACTGCTCATTGTCCGACTCTAATTCTCTTCGGCTCAATATACCTCCGAAAACTTTTGGGTGTAAGGTTTTTACTCTACCTCCTAATATTGACGGGTAGGACGTTAAGTCTTCCACACGCTTAACCTCTGTTCCTAAGCCTTCAATGAAGGCTTGTGTGCCTCCAGTAGAATATATAGTAACACCTAATCGGCTTAGTTCTTCTATTATTGGGCCTAATCCGTCTTTATAAAAAACAGAAATTAGAGCATTTTTGGGTTTAATAAAAGTGTTCATGAAATTTGACAGTTATACTGCAATATTACCGAAATACTCTCTTACAATCAACCACAATTAAAAGGTTTTTGGTGTTTGTTAATAACTTTCATTCAGACTATTTTATATATCTTTGGTGGACTATTTTCATACATGATTTTATTTCGATTATTTTCTGAAAGTTTACGTTTTGCATGGCACGCTATAGTGAATAATAAACTACGTACTTTTTTATCACTTCTAGGTGTCACCATCGGAATTTTGGCTGTAATCTCAGTATTTACTATTGTCGATTCTTTAGAAAGAAACGTGAGAGACAGTATCAATAAATTGGGTAGTGATGTACTTTATATTCAGAAATGGCCTTGGGGTCCGTCTGACGGTGGTGAATATAAATGGTGGAATTTCATGAGTAGACCTGAGGTTGATATTTCTGAGATGCGAAAGCTTTCAGCTAAGTCTCAAAAAGCACAATCCATAGCTTTTATGAATAGTGCCAAAAGAACCTTAAAAAATGGTAATAATAGCATAGAAGGTGTAGATGTTTTTGCTGTGTCTTACGATTGGAAGGACATTAGAAATTTTGATTTAACTGATGGACGATATTTTACCGAACAAGAAATTGAAAGCGGAAAAAATCAAGTTATTATTGGAACTAATGTTGCAAGAGCATTGTTTAATAATTCCGATAGTTATGGTGAAATCATAAAAATTAGAGGAGAGAAAGCTATTGTTATCGGTATATTTTCAGTTGAAGGCGAAGATATAACTGGTAATTCGTTAGATAATTCTGCTGTTGTGCCAGTTACTTTTGGTCAGCGACTAATGAATAAAAGACGTAGTGACCCAACTATTATTGCCAAGGCAAAGGTCGGTGTTTCTATTGAAGAAATGAAAGATGAGCTTTCTGGCATTATGAGGTCAATACGCCGATTGAAGCCCACAATGTCTAATAATTTTGCAATGAATGAAATTAGCTTGATTAGTAATCAGCTTGATGGACTTTTTTCTGTAATTGGATTAGCAGGATGGATTATAGGAGGCTTTTCAATACTTGTCGGTGGCTTTGGAATTGCAAACATTATGTTTGTTTCCGTTAAAGAGCGAACCAAACTAATAGGTATTCAAAAATCACTAGGGGCTAAGAATAGTTTCATTTTGTATCAGTTTTTATTCGAGTCAGTCTTTTTGTGTTTGATTGGAGGAGTCTTAGGACTTTTCCTCGTCTTTATACTAACTGCAGTTATTAATAATTTTTCCGATTTCGGAATTATTTTAACTTTCGAAAACGTTCTATTAGGCTTATCAGTTTCTGCTATAATTGGAATCGTTTCTGGGATAGTTCCTGCTTTGTCGGCTTCTAAGCACGACCCTGTTGAAGCTATACGACGATAGCTTATGAAATAAGCTTTTGACATGAATCAATAGCTTCTTGAATACTTTCAATATTTCTCAGTCTAAAAATGAGTTTTCCTTTCAGCTCTTTCATCTCACAATGTCGATGATTGTGTTTTAGATAGTCAAGTATTTTCCCAAATGTAGGAGATTGGAAATAAGGACTGTCTTGTTGAGGGAAATAGCCCGTCATATTAGTGTTTTTTAAGGACAAGCGTTGAAAACCGATTTTCTTTGCTAACCACCTTAATTTAACGGATTTGATTAACTCATTTGCCTCTATAGGAATTTGTCCGAATCGGTCTGAAAGTTTGGCTTCAAATTCAACTAATTCCTTTTCAGTTTCAAAACTGCCTAGTTCATTGTACAGTTTAAGTCGCTCGCTTATGCTGTTTACATAATTGTTTGGAATAAGGATTTCCATATCTGTATCTAGTTGACAATCTTCAATAAAAGAATCTTCGTTCTTTTCGTCGGCATATAGTTCCTTAAACTCTTCCTCTTTCAATTCAGAAATAGCCTCATCCAGTATTTTTTGATACATCTCAAAGCCTATATCGCTAATAAACCCACTTTGCTCGGCTCCTAATAAATCACCAGCTCCTCTAATATCAAGATCACGCATAGAAATATTAAATCCACTGCCTAATTCAGAAAATTGTTCCAAAGCATTGAGTCGCTTTTTAGCGTCTGCTGTTAAGGAATAGTTAGGAGGGGATATGAGGTAGCAGAATGATTTTTTGTTAGACCTCCCAACACGTCCACGCATTTGGTGGAGGTCACTCAATCCAAAATTATTTGCATTATTAATTATGATAGTATTGGCGTTTGGTATATCCAGGCCACTTTCAATTATTGTTGTTGAAACTAAAACATCAAATTCATTTTCCATAAATGAAACCATCATTTTTTCTAAGTCCTTTCCGTCCATTTGCCCGTGTCCAATACCAATCTTAGCATCAGGGCAAAGGCGTTGAATTAGTCCAGCAACTTCTTTGATGTTTTCTATTCTGTTGTGGACAAAATATACTTGTCCGCCTCTAGAAATTTCATAACGAATTGCGTCTCTAATGGTTTCTTCATCAAAGGTACATGTTTCGGTTTCTACTGGATATCTATTTGGTGGCGGAGTATTTATTACGGATAAGTCTCTCGCCCCCATTAATGAGAACTGTAGAGTTCTTGGTATTGGTGTAGCTGTTAGCGTTAAGGTATCGACATTTGCTTTAAAGGTTTTCAATTTGTCCTTCACAGCAACGCCAAACTTTTGCTCTTCATCAATTATGAGTAGACCCAAATCATCAAAGGATACATCTTTTCCAACAATCCTATGTGTTCCGATAAGAATATCTAACTCGCCTTCAGCAACTTCTTTGAGCGTTTCTCTTTGTTCTTTAGCGGTCTTAAATCGGTTAATGTAATCTACTTTGCACGGAAGTCCTTTTAGTCTTTTTTTGAAAGTTTTAGCATGTTGCATAGCCAGAATAGTGGTTGGAACAAGAACAGCAACTTGTTTGTTATCTGCTACTGCCTTAAAGGCTGCTCGTATGGCAATTTCAGTTTTTCCAAATCCAACGTCACCACATATAAGCCTATCCATGGGCATACTATGTTCCATGTCTTTTTTCACATCATGAGTTGCCTTGTATTGGTCTGGTGTGTCTTCAAACATAAACGAAGCCTCAAGCTCATGTTGTAAAAAGCTATCGGGTGAAAACTCATGTCCTTTTTGTTCCTTACGCTTAGCGTAAAGTTGTATGAGGTCGTAGGCAATGGTTTTTACTCTGCTTTTTGTTTTGGCTTTTGTCTTTTGCCAAGCCCCTGAGCCTAGTTTGTTTGTCTTGGGTTCTGCACCATCTTTTCCGCTATATTTTGCTATTTTATGGAGTGAATGAATACTGATAAATAAGGTGTCATTATCTTTGTATATCAGCTTAATTGCTTCTTGCTTTTTGTTGTTGATGTCAATAGCATGTAAACCAGCAAATTTTCCAATTCCATGGTCAATATGAGTAACGTAATCACCAGGTTGTAAACTATTAAGTTGCTGAAGAGTAATAGCATTATTGTTAGCAAAGCTTGTCTTTAAATGAAACTTATGATAACGCTCGAAAATCTGGTGGTCAGTATAAAAACAAATTTTTTGTTGGTGGTCGATAAACCCTTTGCTCAAACTTAGTAGAATAGGCGTAAAATGAACTTCCTTCTCAAAGTCTTGAATTATACTATCGAATCTATTGATTTGTTCTTTGCCTGAGCATAGAATAAAATTATTGTAGCCTTTTTTATGAGAATCTTCCAAATCGTCTATCAATAAATCAAATTGTTTATTAAAGACTGGTTGAGGTGAGGATCGGAATTCATAAGATTCATCCGCTTCAAAATAAAATTGATTACCAAATTCAACTACCCCAAAATTATGTAATTGTTTGATGAAGTTATCACCATCCAAAAACAGTTTTTCAGGTTCAATGTGGCTGACAGTATTATCTTTTATAGTGTCGAAATGTGAAGTTGATTTTTCATAAAAGTCGTTCAATTTTGCCCTTGTAGAGTCGACGTCAACTATCCAAACCTTTGAGTTCTTAGGAAGGAACTCTAAAATACTTTCTTGTGCTTTGTCACTAAAAATAGGAAATCGAGGGACTATACTGACTTTTTTTTGTTTGTCTTTGGAACGTTGGGTATTAATGTCAAATGTTCTAATGCTTTCAACATCTTCATCAAAAAACTCAATTCTGTACGGCAGTTCATTAGAAAACGAAAAGATATCTACAATACCTCCTCTAATTGAATACTGTCCAGGCTCAATAACGAAATCGACCAATTCAAAATGATATTCTTGTAGGCAATCGTTCAAGAAGTCTATTGAAATACTGTCGTTAACTTGAATGTCAAGTGAATTATTTTTGAGCTGTTCTTGGCTAATTACCTTTTCGAAAATAGCTTCAGGATAACTTACAATAATGGGTAAGTTTCTATGATTTAGACTGTTTAAGACTTCAGTTCTTAGAAGAATATTAGCATTGTCAGTTTCTTCAAGCTGATAAGGTCTTCTGTAGGAGCTTGGATAAAAGAGTGCTTTTTTTTGAAGTAACGTCTCGAGGTCATTGAGAAAATAAGCCGCTTCTTCTTTATCATTTAAAATAAAAAACTGTGGACGTCTAATAGACTTGACACTTTGTGTGGCGATTAACGCACTTTGAGCACCGGCTAAATTTTTAATATGAAATTTTGCAGAGGATTTTTCCTCGAAACATTTAGTTATTGAGTTAAAACACGGGTGGTTTTTATAAACGTCTTTTAGCTCTGATGATTTCAATTATCCTGCATGAATTTTTCGGCTTTCTCAACCATTTCTGTTGAGCCAATAAAGAAGGGCACTCTTTGGTGCAAATCGTTTGCCTTGATGTCCATAATTCTCTTAAATCCGTCTGAAGCTTTTCCGCCTGCCTCTTCAATGATCCATGCTAGTGGTGAGCATTCGTATAATAGTCTTAGTCTTCCTGTCGGAGCAGAATTAGTGTCGGGGTAAATGTATATTCCTCCCTTGAGCATATTTCTATGAAAATCGGCAACTAATGAGCCCATGAACCGAGCTGTATGTGTGCGTTTTCCATCTTTTAACTCGTGACAGAATTGAGCGTATTTTCTAACGCCTTCCGGCATGACTTTTTCGTTAGCCTCATTGATAGAGAAAATTTCTCCATTCAATGGTGTTTTAATATTTGGATGCGAGAGACAAAATTCTCCAATTGATGGGTCAAGCGTAAATCCATTTACACCACTACCAGTTGTGTATACTAACATTGTTGAAGAACCGTAGATAACATAACCAGCAGCCACTTGTTCTGTTCCTGCTACAAAAAATTCATCTTCAGTAACTTTAACGTTTGTTTCTTGTCTTTTTAGAACGGAAAAAATAGTTCCTACAGAAACATTAACATCAATATTTGATGAGCCATCCAATGGGTCCATACAAACGAGGTATCTGCCTTTTTCGGCATTAGCACCATCTAAAACGATAATATCTTCGTTTTCTTCTGAGGCAATAGCGGCACATTGCCCGCCTGCATTTAAGGAAGAAATAAAAGCGTCATTAGCATATATGTCTAATTTTTTGACTGGTTCTCCTTGTACATTCTCATCGCCAACCTCACCTAGAATGTCTACTAGTCCAGCTTTGTTTATCTCTCTATTTACAATTTTAGCAGCTATTGAAATGTCATACAACAACCGAGTAAGATTTCCAGTAGCTTCGGGCTTTAGAATTTGTTGTTCAGTAATAAATTCTGCTAGTGTTGTGATTTTGTTCATTTCAACATTAAATATTTAGCAAATATCGAATTTTTAAATAAATAACAGCGTTCAAAAATCATTAACTTTGCCTTCTGCATTATGAAAGTACTAATTAGAAAAGGAGTCAAATCTGACCTGCCTGCGGTTTTAGACTTAATAAAGGAATTAGCCGACTTTGAAAGAGCACTCAACGAAGTTACAGTTTCTTTAGAGGATTTGGAGCATGATGGCTTTGGCAATCACCCTTATTATTGGTTTATTGTTGCGGAGAAAGAGGATGAAATTATAGGTTTGTCCTTTTACTTTATTAGGTATTCAACATGGAAAGGGCGATTTCTGTTTTTAGAAGACTTTGTTGTGAAAGAGTCGTTCAGGAATAAAGGTGTAGGGGCATTACTTTTTGAAGAGACTATTCGCATTGCTAAGGAATTAGATGTGAAGGGAATGACCTGGCAAGTATTGGATTGGAACAAAAATGCGATTCGATTTTATGAAAAGTACAATTCTGACATTATTACAGAATGGTATAATGGAAAACTAACCTATGAACAACTTAAACAGTTTACACTCTGATGAAAGTATATAAATTTGGTGGGGCTTCAGTGAAAGATGCTAAAGGCATAAGAAACGTATATTCTATTTTGAAAGAAGACGCTAGTTCTGATAAAGTCATTGTTATCTCAGCGATTGGAAAAACAACCAATATGCTTGAAAGAGTAGTCAATGACTACATAAATGGTCAATCCCCTTCGCTTGAGGAGGTTAAACGATATCATTTCGATATCATTAAAGAACTTTTCGCTGAGAATCATTCCATTTTTGACGAGGTAAATAATCTATTTGTTGAAATTGAATGGGCCATTGAGGATTCACCGACTTCAACTTACGATTATGAATATGACCAAATTGTTTCTGTTGGGGAGCTTTTATCGACCAAGATTGTGAGTGCTTTTCTTGAGCAACAGAACTTTGTCAATACTTGGGTTGATGCCAGAGATATTATTAGAACAGACAATACTTATAGAAATGCCCGAATCGATTGGGAGTTAACCTCAGATTTAATTCGTAAATTCATTTCGCCACAATGTGTATATGTTACTCAGGGTTTTATTGGCTGCACCTCAGAGAATTTCACAACCACTTTAGGTCGTGAGGGGTCTGACTTTACAGCAGCCATACTGTCTTATGTTTTAGAAACAGAGGAAGTAGTTATTTGGAAAGATGTTGATGGGATGTTAAACGCTGACCCACGCTTTTTTGATGATGCTCAATTGCTTAATCAATTGTCATTTTCTGAGGCAATAGAGTTGGCTTATTTTGGAGCAAAAGTCATACACCCTAAAACCATTCAGCCACTAAAAGAAAAGAATATTCCTTTGCGAGTAAAGTCTTTTCTCAATCCGGCTAATGAAGGCACAATTATTTTTGAAGATGCGGAGATGCTGCCCTTTTTGCCATCATTTATTATTAAGGAAAATCAAATTTTAATATCCATTTCTGCAAAGGACTTATCCTTTATTGTTGAAGAACATTTGAGTCATATTTTCGCTTTGTTCTCTAAGCACGGATTAGGAATTAATGTCATGCAAAATTCGGCAGTAAGTTTTTATGTTTGTATTGATAATGATATCCAGAAAGTGCCAGCCTTAATGAATGAGTTGCAGTCAGAGTATTTAGTGAAATATAACGATGGTCTAACCCTTTGCACCATTAGGCATTACAGCGAGGACGATATTACGAAGGTAACAGGTAACAAATCAATATTGTTGGAGCAGAAAAGTAGACATACCGTCCAATTTGTGTTTTCCAGCTAACCCTTTTTTCAATGTCATAGTGTGTTTATGTTTTTTTAGTTGGTTTTGCAAATTACAACCCTTAAAAACATATCATGAAAAAACTATTCTACTTTTTTTGTGCTAATTTGATTTTTTTCTCGACTAGCGCTCAAACCACTAAATTTATTATTTCTACCACTACTGCAATTGATGTTGATGAACATTGATGGAAAATTCTGGACTCGGATAGTGTTACTGTATTGTATTCCAGTCCAATTCAATTATAGCTTCTAATTCATTTTTTTCAGATACAGCTTACATAAATGTAAGCATATCTAATCCTACTCTAAGACTAGGATCTGATTTGATTCTTTGTGGATCTAATACTATTTTATGGATGTTATTTTTTCAAGAAGCACCTGTGCTAGTTTCAATTTGCTTTCTTTCGTCCAACCGGCAACATGAGGAGAGAGGATGACCTTCTTTGACTGAATAAGTCGCTGAAAATCAACGGAGTTTTCTAGCTTTTCGAAGGATGCTTTTTCATCTTCCAAAACATCCAAACAAGCTCCTAAAATCTTACTGTCTTGCACAGCATCTAAGAGGTCGGCAGTTTTTACACATTGTCCTCTTGAAGTATTGATGAGGTAAAAGGGCTTCTTGAATCGCTGTATAAATTCATCATTAATCAAGTGATGGGTTTCGTCTGTTAGTGGGATGTGTAAGCTAAGGATATCGACTTCATTAAATATAGTCTGCATATCACTTTCAATAGCTTTTTCGGAATAGTTGTTTTTGTATTTATCGTAAGCTAATAGTTTAACTCCAAAGCCGCTTAGAACGTCAGCAAAAGCTGAGCCGTTGTGTCCAAAGCCGATAATGCCCACGGTTTTTCCGCTAAGTTCTATACCTCTGTTTTCTTCTCTTTTCCAAAGTCCTTGTCTTACTTCAAGGTCGGCAGTATTAAGAGTATTGAACAGACTAAGCAGCATACCCAAAGCATGTTCTGCAACGGCTTGTCGGTTTCCTTCTGGAGCATTTAAACAAGCAATACCTTTTGATATTGCAAATTCTTCGTCAATATTTTCCATGCCTGAACCTGCACGAGCTATAAAACGTAATTCTTGGCAAGCGTCTAGAAAAGGAGCGTCAATCTTAAATCGTGAGCGAATAACTATGCCATAGGTGTCCGAACTGATAGCTTTTACCTCTTCTTTACTTAAGTCGTAGGCTTCAATACAGTGGAATCCTTCTTTTTCTAATTCTTCCCAAAGCATGGAATGAACGGTGTCAACAAAAAGAACTTTTTTCATATGGATAAAATAAGCTGACCAGTAAGGAAATATATGAATAGTCCTAGAACGTCATTTACTGTGGTAATAAATGGGCCAGTTGCAAGTGCAGGGTCAATTTTGTACTTATTAAGCGTTAAAGGGATAAATGTACCGAATAGAGCGGCAAAAATAATAACAGATAATAGTGCAATACTTACCGTTAAACTTAGTTCAAACCCATAGCCTAAGAGGTACGATGAACACAAAATAATGGTCGAGCAAATAATACCATTTACTAGTGCCACGCCTAATTCTTTAATCAGTCGTTGAGAAATATTTCCAAGAGAGGTAGTACCACTAGCTAAACTTTGTACAACAATAGCGGCGGATTGCACACCTACGTTTCCACCCATTGCTGCAATTAGCGGAATGAAAAATGCCATTTCGTAATTCTTTTCGATATCAAAAATGCCAATGACTTTTGCTCCAAATAGCCCGCCTACCATTCCTATGAGTAGCCAAGGTAATCGGGCTCTGGTAATTTCCCAAACGCTATCGCTTGACTCTACATCTTCTGAGATACCAGATGCCATTTGGTAATCTTTTTCAGCTTCTTCTTTCATCACGTCCATTACGTCATCACCAGTAATGCGACCTATAAGCTGACCTTTATCGTTAACAACTGGCAACACGATGAGGTCATATTTGTTCATGGTATAGGCAACTTCTTCTTGGCTTAATGTGGCATCAACTTTAATGATGTCTTCTTTCATTATCTCAGAAATTACGGCTTTGGAATCAGTGAGTAATAACTTTTTAAGGGATAATGTTCCTAGCAGCATGTTGTTGTCATCTACTACATAAATAGTGTATACAAAGTCGAGGTCTTCGGCTTGTTTTCGCATTTCTTTTACGCAACGCATTACCGACCAATTACTATTGACTTGAATAAGTTCTTTTGCCATCAGTCCGCCGGCTGTATCTTCATCGTAGTTTAATAAGTCTACAATGTCACTGGCGTGTTCTTGGTCTTCAATATGTGATAGTACTTCTTGCTTTTTGTTTTCAGGAAGTTCAGAAATAATATCAGCAGCGTCATCAGAATCAAGATTATCAACAAACTCTTCTGCAATTTCTTTTGGGGAATGTATTTTTAGTAATTTCTCCCGAAGGTCATCTTCTAGTTCTACCAGTACATCTGCCGCAATTTCGTCCTCTAAAAGTTCAAAAAGGATACTGGCGTTTTCGAAGTCTAATTGATCAAGAATTTCAGCAATATCGGCAGGGTGACAGTCTTCGATGGATGACAAAACAGACTTCGAATCTTTATTATCAATAAGGGCTTTCAGCTCACTTAAATAGTCTTTTGTCAGGTCAAAATTCATCATTCAAAGCAATCTGTTAGTTCAAAAAAATCTTCCACGCTAAGTTGTTCGGCTCTTAAATCAAGGAATTTTTTTGCTTTTATTTCGTCCACCAAGTTAAGACTTTTCAAAGCATTTCTCAAAGTCTTTCTTCTCATCGAGAAAGCTGTCTTTACTGTTCTGATGAATTTTTTTTCATCACAGGGAAGGTCTTCTCTTTGGTTTCTTCTGAGTCTAATGACGGCAGACTTTACTTTTGGAGGCGGGTCAAAGACGTCTTCATTGACCGCAAACAAGTATTCAATATCGTAATAGCATTGTAGTAAAACGCTAATTATTCCGTATACTTTTTTTCCTGGTGCTGAGGCCACTCTCTCAGCAACTTCTTTTTGAAACATACCTACAATTTCTGAAATGGTGTTTTTATGGTCGACAGCTTTGAAAAGTATTTGAGAAGATATATTGTAGGGGAAGTTACCAATAATTCCGACTTTATCTTTAAAGATTTCTTCGATGGGCAGTTGTAAAAAATCGCCTTCTATGATATGATTTTCCAGTTTTGGAAAGTGGTTTTTGAGGTAACATACAGACTCTTTGTCTATCTCAATTACAAAAACTTCCGAATCAAGGTTTAATAGATATTTTGTGAGTACGCCCATACCTGGACCTACTTCCAATATAGAGTTGTGGCGGCTTGTGTCTAAGCTGTGAGCTATGTTTTGAGCAATTTCTATGTCGGTCAGAAAGTGTTGTCCTAGGTGTTTTTTTGCTCTTACTTTACTCATCTTATTCTATAATTTCTAATAAGGTTCGGAATGCCCCAAACTTCCCTTTGTATCTGTCTGTATGCTTTTGTTGTAGTGCTGGAGAATGTTTCTCTTGGTACTCATTGAGTTTTTCTAGACTTTCACAATTGTATTGTATGGCGTAAGTAATTTCGTCGTCAACCAATAATTTGCAGATTTTGTGTTCAACAAAATAGCCTGTTGCCATCACTTCAGGAATATGAACATTTCTCATCCATTCTAACCAATCGCTATGTATGCTAGGGTCTAAACTTACGGTTACGTTATATAGTATCATAATTCAATGTTTTTATCACCTCTTAAATTTCTGAATCGTTTTCTAGCTTCAGTTGTAAATATGCTGTCTGAGTAATCCAGGACTATTCTTTCGAAAATCTCCATAGCCTTTTCTTTATCGTTTAACTTATTTTCAAGTAAATCTGCCCAACTGAATAAGGCATCATCGGCTAAGATATCATAAGAAAAATCAGTAGCTACTTTCTCATATAAGGCTGCTGCCTTAGTGTATTCATTTCTCTTAATATGAATGTCGGCTTTTTTGAGAATAATATCGTCAGTAAGGGAATGACCAGGGAAAATACTAAGCATACTGTCTAACAAGTTCATGCTTTCATCAAGCTTATTTTGAAAATCTAAAAGGTCTGCTTTAGCAAACATATTCATTGCCATTGCAGAGGTGTCAAGTCCTAAATTATCTGTTATGAAAAGAGACAGCTTCATAGCGTTGTTTGAAATAAGCTTTGTAGTTGATGCTTTTAAAACATCGAGTTGTGCCTGTGCCCAATCAAACTGACCTTGGTAATAAGATACTTTGGCTCGGTTGTATTTGGCTTGATGACCTATGGGGTTTTCCTTGAAGGATTTTTCTACTTGAGAGTAGAGTAGTATAGCATCCCATTCTTCGTTGGTAATGAGTAGAATATCGCCTAGCATGAGTTTACATTCTGCATGTAGCTTTCCGTCATCCAATAATTGAATGGATTTTTCAAGAAGTTGAATTGCTGAGGGATAGTCGTATAAATAGAAGGCTTTTATTTTGGCATAGTCTTTCATTAAATAGACCATATCTCTTGTTTCGCCTAATTCGCTAATTACGGATTGGTAATTTTTGTCTAGTTCTAGTAGTTCTTCATTGCTATAATCTGTTTCTACTAGTGCTTCAACGGCAACAATGAGTTCTGATATTTTAGCGTCTTTATAATACGTGTTTTCTGAGCCTAAATTGATAATATATTGATAGCATTTAATAGCACTTTGATAGGCTTTGTTTTCATAAGCTACATAGGCTAAATCGAACATGCGACTGCCATCTTCTTTTAATCGTTTGTCAAGAGCTTTGGTGTAAATGTAGGCGGCATCGTATTCGTTCGATTGAATGTATAGCCAAACTAATAAATCAGTGAGTTCACTATTATTTGTTTTTTGTACTCTTAGCAACAGTTTTTTTTGCAATAAGTCGTAATTATCCTTACTGCTTTTTGTTCGCCCTAAACTGTTTTGTAGTTTAATTTTTACAGTGTTGAGGTTATTTGCTTTCTTCTCAATAAGGTCAAGATAAACGTCTATCATTTTCTCGGTCTGACCTAGATTTGCTAGGGAGGATGCTTGTTGGAAGCCGAATTCATAATTTGGATTTAGCTCTTGCCCCTTTTCATATACTTTATATAGCCATTCGCTTTCGCCATTTTTTGAGAATTTAGCAGCAATGGTATTAACATCATTAGTCCTTCCGGCTCTGAAGTTGTCCAAGGTCTTTTTAAACTCTTTATCTGCTCGGTATTTATCGCCTTTCTTTTTGTAAACAAGTCCAAGATCGAAAATATACTTTATCTGATTAGGGTATTTTTTTCTTGCTTTTTTGACTAGAGAAATAGCTTCCGTATATTTCTTTTCTTCAAGCAAGCATTTCAGAAAAGTAGTATAGTAATTTTGAAGACTTAATTTTGATTCAAAAGTTTCATATATCTCAATGGCATTAGTACATTGTCCACTGTAGGCGTATTTATTAGCGATGCGTAAGTCACTGCTAGACTGCGTGAATGCTTGTAGGCACAAAATGAGTGTTAAGGAAAAAGTCGCTAGCCACTTCATTTAGTCGTATTGGAAAGTTTTAGAAAGTTGGTAGAGGCTGTCAAAACTATTCTCAGCATTAGTAAAGGATTCTTCAAATTGAATTAGTGAGTTTGACACTTCTTTAACGGCTTGTTGCTCTCTAGTTAAAATAAGATTGAGTTCTTCTTTATCAAAAACACCGTTATCAATATCGTTTAATAAATTATTTAGTTGCTCTTGATTTCTTGCTGTATTTGAGAGTAAGTTGTTTTTAGTTGTTGCTGCATTTTTGAATTGACGTTTCATCAACTTCATATCGTTCATGAATTTCATCGTTTTCAAACTTGGTTTTTTGTCTGAACTGAGTTGAGTTTTAGAATAGTCTAGCGACTCATTGTATTTTTTTAGATTGGGCTTAGCCGATGAAATATCAAAGCTTTTTACGACAACGAACATGCTATCGTATTCGCTTATTAAATCATTAACTGTATTTATCTCACTTTGAAAGTCGGACTTGTCGCAGCCAATTAGTGTAGCAATAAAAAGTATTAAAATATATTTCATGAGTTTATGTATTTAAATCCAGTATAAGGAACTAATACTTTAGGTATTCTAATTCCTTTCTCATCTTGATTATTTTCTAATAATGAGGCTACTATTCTAGGTAATGCTAAAGCACTACCATTTAGTGTATGACAAAGTACATTTTTCTTGTTCTCGTCTTTGTATCTCAGTTTAAGCCTGTTTGCTTGGTAGCTTTCAAAGTTAGATATGGAGCTGACTTCCAACCAGCGTTCTTGAGCCGCAGAATACACTTCCATATCGTAGGTTAGGGCAGAGGTGAAGCTCATATCTCCTCCACAAAGTTTTAGTATTCTAAACGGTAACTCAAGTTCTCGTAAGATTTGAGTGACATGCTCAACCATATTATCTAGTGTCTGATAGGATTGCTCAGGTTTTTGTATTTGAACAATTTCTACTTTATCGAATTGGTGTAGGCGATTTAGCCCTCTTACATCTTTTCCGTAAGAACCTGCTTCCCTTCTAAAGCAAGGGGTATATGCTGTATATTTTATGGGGAAATCCTCGCTTTTTACGATGACATCTCTAAACATATTTGTAACAGGAACTTCGGCAGTTGGTATTAAATATAGGTTGTCAGCTGTGACGTGATACATTTGTCCTTCTTTGTCTGGAAGTTGTCCAGTGCCAAATCCACTAGCCTCGTTTACAAGGTGTGGCGGTTGTATTTCTTGATAACCTGCAGAGGTATTTTTGTCTAAGAAATAATTGATTAAAGCACGTTGTAGTTTCGCCCCTTTTCCTTTGTAAACAGGAAAGCCTGCTCCAGATATTTTGTTGCCAAGTTCAAAATCTATGAGGTCATATTTTTGTGCGAGTTCCCAGTGAGGCAGGGCGTTCTCATGTAATTTTGGAATATTGCCTTCTTCAGAAACCGTTTTATTATCGTTCGCAGAATTACCAGAAGGAACACTTTCGTGGGGTAAATTAGGTATTTGAGTTAGTAAATCAGTGAGTTCGTCGCTGACTTTATTCAGTAATTCGGTTAAGGATTTACTGTTTTGTTTTAGCTCAACTGTTTTTATTTTAGCTTCTTCGGCTTTTTCTTTTTCGCCATTTTTGAAGTATTGACCAATCTCTTTGGCAATTTGATTGGACTGAGACAGAAAATTGTCAAGTTTGCTTTGCGTGTCTTTTCTTAGATCATCCTTATCAATGATTTTATTAAAGAGTTTGTCTACTTCAATGTTTCTTTTCTTTAAGCGTTCTAATGCTTCTGCCTTATGCTCTCTTATGTAGTTGATTTGTAACATGCTTGTGTTTCTAGAATTACAAAAATAACATTCTTTATCAAAAAAAACTCCCTAACTTAAAAAAGCAGGGAGTTTAACTATTTTATTAATACGCTACCTTTTAGTTTATAGGGTCTACGGATACGTATGAACGATTGTTAGTTTTTTTAGTAAACTGAACAATTCCATCGGCTAATGCGAAAAGCGTATGGTCTTTACCAATACCAACATTTTCACCTGGATGATGTTTAGTTCCTCTTTGTCTTACGATAATGTTTCCAGCAATAGCACCTTGACCACCGAATATCTTCACGCCAAGTCGTTTACTTTCTGATTCTCTACCGTTTTTACTACTTCCTACACCTTTCTTATGAGCCATAGTATTTAATTTTTATGTTGTTAAACTATTTGTCAGTTTTTTTAGCTGCTGTCTTCTTAGCAGTTGTTGCTTTTTTAGCGGCAGGCTTTTTGGCTGTTGCTTTTGGCTTTGCTGCCACTGCCTTTTTAGGTGCTGCATCTTTTTTGGCTGCTGTTGCCTTTTTTGCTACTGGCTTAGCTTCTGCTTTTGGGGCAGCTTTTTTAGCTGTATCACCTTTTTCAATAATGCTTTGAATTTCTATTTGAGAAAACGATTGTCTGTGACCATTTTTAACTTTATATCCTTTTCTTCTTTTCTTTTTAAAGACAACTAACTTGTCACCTTTCATGTGGCCAAGCACTTTTGCAGTTACTTTTGCACCACTGATAGCCGGGGCGCCAACGTTTACTTTTCCGCCATTGTCAATCAATAAAACTTTATCGAATTCAACTTTAGAACCTTCTTCGTTATCTATCGATGAACAAAGATTTGTTGGTCTTTTTCAACTTTGAATTGTTGCCCTGCTATTTCTACAATTGCATACATTCCTAAATGTTTTTTTAATCCACTATTTTTTGTGGGGTGCAAATGTAATAATTAATCAACAACTTGCAAAATAAAATTACCCTTTGTTGACTAGGTGAATCCCTCCTAAAATAATACCAATACTCACGAAGTGGTTCCACGTTATAATTTCACCGTCCATAAAGCCCCAAAAAATAGCGACTATTGGAATGAGGTAGGTTACTGAGGAAGCAAATATTGCAGTGGTTTTTTTCACTAAAACGTTGAAGGCAACAAGGGCAACAGAAGTACCTACGGTTGATAGTAAAATAATGTAAAGTAAAGCTGTTACTGCACCTTTACTATTTTGCATTTTATAACTGAATTCTGAAAAATAGAGTGCCAGTAAGCAGAATGGACCAATTACAAAAAATGCTAAGCCAGAGATATCCATAGCTGACATGTTTTGAAGTGAGTTCTTTATTGTATTTAAACTTATGGCATAGCAAAGTGTAGCGGCAATGACATAATAGGAATAGTTCATATTTTCAAAATTCACTCCTCCATATGCTATGAGTGACACTGCCCCGCAAAGTCCAATTGTAATACCTATAAGTTGACTTCTTTTCACTTTGTTTTTAAACAAGAAGACGGCGATGATAAATGTGAATATGGGGACTAAAGCATTCAGAATGCCTACAAGTGAGCTGTCTAAATGGGTTTGTGCTTTGGTAAACAAAAAGGCAGGTATTCCGTTTCCAAATAGTCCCACTATGATTATGGGCAGTATGTGGTGCTTATTTATTTTGGTAATCTTATTCCAAACAAATGGTAAAAGACTTAACCAGGCGATACCCATTCTTAATTGTGCAACCTCTAAGTCGTTAAATACAATTAAGCCTTTCTTCATCAGAACAAAGGAGCTTCCCCAAATGAATGCGAGAAGGATAAGTAAAAGCCATGTAAAAACTTTTTTATTAGAAAATGACACAAACAATAATTTTTGCGAAGATATGTTAGTATTTTTGTAACCATTAAAAAAATGTGAAATTATGTTCAAAAACTTTTTAACTGTTTTATCAATTTTAGTTCTTGTTAGCTGTGGACAAAACACCACTTCGACTGTTGAATCTGAAGACAAGGCTTTAGCTGACGCAAAAGCTGAATTTATAATTGAAGGCATGGTCTGTCAGGCTGGTTGTGCTGCTTTTATTGATGAAGAACTAGAGAAATTGGATGGGATTGTAAAATCTGAAGTGGATTTTGAAAGTAAACTGGCTGTTGTTGATTATGATAATAGTTTGGTTAGTGAATATGCTATGATTGACTTAATCAACACCCTAAAAGATAGCTTATACAAGGTTAGTTCTGTAGAGGTAGAAATACTACAAACTGTAGAACAAGTTAAAATAGATACACACTAAATATTTGAAATGAATTTTTCTAAACTCTTTGTTCGGTTTAATTGGCTGGCGTTAGTCCTTATTTTTTTAGTGGTTATTGCTGGTAGTTTTGTTCGAATTACTGGAAGCGGCATGGGATGTCCGGATTGGCCAAAATGTTTTGACCAATGGATTCCTCCTACTGAAATAAGCCAAATACCAGAGAATTACAAAGAAAAATTCGTTGAACAACGTCAAGAAAAAGTAGTGAAATTTGGAAAGCTGTTGTCTGCTATTGGAATGTCTGATGTAGCTCTTCAAATGCAAAATGACCCTAATCTTACAAAGGAAGAGGATTTTAATGTCCGTAAAACATGGACAGAATATATCAATCGTTTGTTTGGCTTTTTGGCAGGAAATTCGGTATTGTTTCTGTTTGCTTGGATTGTATTATTTTACAGAAAACACAGGGTATTACTGTTCTTGTCGTTTATAAATCTTCTTTTTATGGGCTTTCAAGCATGGTTTGGGTCTATTGTAGTCGCCTCAAATTTAGTGCCATGGACAATTACAGTTCATTTATTTTTCGCTCTTCTAATTATTTTTATTCAGTTGTATATTATCCGATTAGTAGCACCTAGTCAATCGAAAAACCTCTCCTTTAATAAGTTGAATTTTAGTTTGATTTGGTTGTGCTTTATCATCACTGTTGTACAATTATTTTTAGGTACTCAAGTAAGAGAGTCTATCGATGAGTTAACACGCATGGGAATTGGTCGTGAGCAGTGGACGGAATACTTGAGTTTACCTTATTTCATACACCGTAGTTTCTCGTGGTTGGTCTTAGCATTGCTTACTCTTATTGCTTACCAAAATGAAAAAAATGAGAAGTACCCAATTGTTCGTTGGCTCTATGCCATTCTTCTTATTGAATTGCTATCGGGTATTCTTTTAGCACACTTTAATATGCCTGGATTAGTACAAACCGCCCATTTAGTGTTTGCTACTATAATGTTCGGTAACCTAAGTTTGCAGGTGTTTAGAGCAA
>PKDP01000010.1 GCA_002862585.1 Flavobacteriales bacterium
TAGTCAATGCAGCAGGCGATACAGTTCATTCAAGAAGTATTGCTCGCCAAGAGCAAGTCAGCACTGTTAGAACTACTACTTCAATTCGTGCTGGTGATTTCAATCCTTTTGGAGTTGCCGACCAGAGAAGTAATTTTAGTAGTGCTCCAACTGCTGCTGTAGATCAGTTCTTTAGTGTTTCTGCTAATGCTTTACAGGCTGGTTCCTCAGATACTGCTGCTAGTCCAACAAGAAGTGCTCCCGGTGAGTTTAACTTCTTATACGGTAATCCAGCTACATCTGGTGCAAAATACTCAGCTAAGAATACCTAATATTTAGTGTATTAACTATTTAGAGAGGCCAGGGATGTGAAGGCATCTCTGGCTTTTTTCATACAATTACTTTGGAGCAAAACATGGCAGATCCGAATTCTTTAGGTCATTTTTTTGAAAACTTTACTGTGTCTATGGTTAGTGTGGTTATAGCACTCATAGGTTTCTGGACTACGTTTGTAAAAAATTTAGTTAATCGCAAAGAAGTACAAGAAATGATTCAAAATCAAAGTCAATATGGTAGAGATAGAGAATTTATAATGGATAGATTAAAAGACCATAAAGAAGATAGTGCTACATTATTTAGAGCACTTAGCAAAAACACAGAAGTAATGAGTGAACTTAAAGTTCAAATAGCCTTATTAAGTAAAACTTTAGAAGCCCTAGAACATAGAATAGAAAGGTAGTCATAATGGCCAACGATATAGAGAGAATAGATACTGGTGCTGTTATAAAAAACGGAACCGTAGTCTTAGGTGGTTTGCCAACAGGCCCACAGTCAAACATGAAAAACAATGATAATGTTACTAACAAACCAGTAATTGCTGACATAGAAGCTAAGTACGACACTAAGTTTGATGATCCTAGATATTATGCTGGAGATGCTATTACATAAGGTGAGATAAATGAAAACTAAAGGATATCAAACCAGTGAATTTTGGTTTACTTTGGTAAGCTTTATATTTAGCGGTTTGTTTTTAGCTGGCATTATTACAGAAAGTGACACTAAAGATACGTTGATTACAGTCGTCACACATGCTGTAGAATCTATAATTCTTATCGGTGGACAAAGTGCTATATTTTACAGATATATACAAGGGAGAAATAAACAAAAGGCTTCAGAAGAACATCGTAGAGAATTAGAAGATTATGTGGGTGTTGACAAAGAGTATAGTACGATTAATATAAATACAGCTAGTATGGGTGAATTAATACAACTTCCACACATAGGTCCCGCCACTGCTGAAAAAATTGTACAACATAGACAACAGAATGGTGAATTTGAATATATCGAACAATTAATAGATATAAATGGCATTGGTGGTTCTACATATAAAGACATACTTCCATATATCACGATACATTAAGGTAAGACAATGAGTGAAGACAATAAACAATTAATTCATACAGAAGTAGATAAGCTAACAGATAAACTTAAAGAAAGTTTAAATAATGTAAAAAGATTTGCCGTTAGTGAAGCTTGGAAAATTCTACAATTAGCTACAGCAAGCATAATCCAAATTATTGAAAAGATTGGTACGGACCTAAGTGGTCCAGAAAAAAAGAAAGTTGCTTTGGAAGCCTTGTCTAATTTTTACGACGGGGTGTTTACATCTGTAGACATACCTATGATACCTAGTGTATTAGAGCCTATGTTTCATCAGTCTGTAAAAGCATTTTTAATGATATTGGTAGGAGCAACTATTGATGCGTTAGTTACCACATTTAGAGAAACCGGAATATTTATCAAGAAACAAGTAGAGGGGTAATATGAATTTTACAGAAAGTTTTAACGAATTCAGTTCTAAATTAAGCACAATGGATTTGGCTTTATATGCTGGGGCTGGTATTATTATTTGGGTGTTATTTAAGGATCAATTAAGCCCTGTACAAAAATTTATAATGGATTTAGTAGATAAGATTAAAAGCAAGACAGGAACATCAACGGTAGTGGTCAAAGTACCATCTGCTGTTAAAAATGCCAATACTGAGAATCTGTTTTTTGATCTTGTGGTCTCTTGGAAACAGACTAGGGATTTAGCAGAAAAGAGTGGATGCAAAAGGGCTGTTGAAGTAGCCGACACCATGTTTCCTTATTTGAGCCCAACAGTATGTGGAGATGAAACAGATGCAGAATAAAGTATTATTAGCGATAGGTGCTATCTTAGTATTATTGGGTTTGTTCAAACCAGACTTCAGCAATGTCTTAACTCCTTCAAACAATGTCTCGGTTGTTGAATCATATGTTGTAGATGCTCCTTCTGATAGCAACCTGTTAGAAAAAGCAAGAAAGATAAAAGATATATTGCAAGCATCTGAAGACTCTACTAGAAAATCAGATGCTTTAAAACTGTCTTCTTTGTATGCAGACATAGCTACACTGATAGAGTTAGACGGAGAAGATCAGGTAGTCAAGGATACTAATGCTATTAGGCAAGTTAATTCTATCGCTGGTAATATGCTGAGATTAGATATTAAAGACAAGTACCCCAGCCTTGCAGAAGCCTCTAAGTCTTTAGTAGTTGCTGCCATTGGTGATGATGATGTCTCCTTAAATGATGATTTAAGAACCAAGTCTGCTGAAGCCTTTAGGGCTTTAAGTTGGGCATTCTATCAAGGTAGTAAATAAATGGCAAAAATGACACCAGAACAATTATACAACGAATACAAAAAAGGCTTTAGTGGGTGTCTTTGGGAACAGCATGTTTATGACGATTTAATTGCTACTTCTAAATACGCTTACTTTGCAGACGGTGCTACAAGAATTAAAAACAGTGGAAAAGGCAAGCTTTCAACGCCATACAAGTCTACATTAAAATTTGACAAAAATGCTTATATAGAAAGACAAACTACAGGAGATTGCGTTTCACATGCTACTCGTAACGGATGTGATGTAACTAGGGCTGTAGAAATAGATGTTAAGGGTGATAAAGAAAGTTGGGTCGCTAGAGGTGCAACAGAAGCTATCTATGGAGCTAGGGGTCATAGCGGTCAAGGTATGAGTTGTAGTCGTGCTGCGACTTTTGTTAGTCAAAGCGGCGGTGTTCTAGTTCGTAAGAACTATCCTGGTGTTGGTGACTTTAGTAAGTATAACAGTAAGATAGGCACAAACTGGGGTGGTCGTGGAGTACCAGATAAAGTTTTAGAAAAAGCAGATGATCATCAGATTAAAACAGTGTCATTAATCCGCACAGTAGAAGAAGCTAGAGACGCACTGGCTAATGGGTATGGATTAAGTGTTTGTAGTGGTTATGGATTTTCTAATAAACGTAGCTCTAAGGGATTTGCACGTAAAAGTGGGTCATGGGGTCATGCAATGGCATGGACAGCATGTGACGACACAGGTGACGAACCCGCCTTTCTTGTTCAAAATAGCTGGGGTAAATGGAACTCTGGAGGGCATCCAGATTGGGGTCCTATTCCTGATGGTTCTTTTTTAATACACGCAGATGTAGCAGCTGGTATGTTGAGGCAAAATGGAGCTTATGCCTTTAGTGACTTTAATGGATTTCCACCACAAAAACTTCCTGATTATGGATTTGAGAGTTACCTATGACAGATGAACAAAAAGATGAACACAAGGGGGGCTGGATAGACCAACTTCTTATGAATCAATTAATTAGAATTTTAACAGATTTTATATTAGGTATTATGAAATTATTTAGTACAGACAAACATATAACAAAACCGAAAAGACCATTAAAAGATTTGTTGGATAGGTGGTTTAAAAAATGAATAAATTATTCTGTGTAGCATTAATGATGACTGTCGCTTTTGCTGCAACACCTAAATACAGCACCACTTCAGTAGTAACTTTAGCTGGAGCGGTTTTAAAAGCTGCTGCTGGTACTGACATAGTTATTCAAAAACCAAAACGTAAAGACTGTCCCGTTTGCAAAGGTAAAGGATGGTATATTAGTGGTGACGGAATTAAGAAAATTGATTGCAATTATTGCGAGCCAGAAGATGGATCAGAACAAACCAGTAATATAATTTATAGATAACCATGCTAAGATGTATAAGCTACTATTTTAATCCTAATAATTCTGACAAAGTTAGACAGGATTTTACAGAATTTAAAAATAATCTAAATGCTCCCTTAACTGTAGTAGAAGTTGCTTTTACCAATCAAGATTTTTGGATTGATAATTCTATTAGGATATCTGCCAACGAATCTAATATGCTTTGGCAACCACAAAGATTGATTAATATAGGTATAGAATCACTAAAGTCTTCTGTTGACCAAATAGCTTGGTTAGATCCCAATATTATTTTTGAAGATTTGTCATGGTACAAAAAGGCAGCAGTTGCATTAGACGAATATCCTATATGCCAACTTTTTAGCCATGTTAATGATCAGTTGGGATATCTAGCAAAAATCAAACAGGCAGGTGAGAAATATAGTCTAAAGAATAATCCTGTCATATCTAATATAGGTAGGTATGATTTGGCTTGGGCTGTAAGAAGAGATGCTTTACCTAAGGGCTTGTATGATTTTTCTATTGTAGGCAATAATGAATTACATCAAATTGTTACTTGGCAAGGAGCTTGGAATAACAGTTTTTGTCGTGATTTCCATCAAGATATTAGTCTACCCCTATTAGCCAAAGCTATTGATGACTTTATGGTTGTGCGAAATAAATTAAATTATTTAAATGACATTAAAATTACCACCACTAGTAGTCAGCGTCTAATTTACACACATATATTAAACAAACATTTGTTTGATATTAGTAAAGATATTGAACTAGGCAGTAATGGTTTATGGCAATGGTCTAGCGATAAAACAGAATTGCACAAGGGAATTAAAGATATTTTGTGAGTATAGCATTTATAACTTCGTACTTCAATTTTACAAACTCTAATAGGATTAAAAATAACTATATAGAGTTTCGTAGACATTTTCCATATAAAATTCATACAGCAGAACTCACTATTGATGATCAGGATTTTTTTATAGAAGACAGCATAAAGCTAAAAGGAACAACCTCTAATATAGTTTGGCAAAAAGAAAGACTTCTAAATCTATTAATTGACAGTCTCCCAAATAGTACAGATATTGTGGTTTGGGTGGACGGTGACATTATCTTTAATAATAAAGATATACTAAAAGACATAGATAAAACTTTAAATCGTTACCCTGTTGCACAATGTTTTGAAAGCGTTTATGAGAAATCAGAAAACAGCACACACAATAACATTTCTTTTGCTAGAGACTATCTTAATACAAAGAAACAAAATTGGCCAGCTATAGGTTTTAGTTGGGCTATGAGAAAAAATGTAATAGATGGTGGATTGTTTGACTGCGACATATTAGGGAACAATGATTCTTTACAATTAATAGCTTGGCTAGGACTCTGGGATCATCAACAAGTATTGGTCTTACCAACAAAAATGAGGCGTAAATACCTACTATGGGCCATAAAAAATAATGAAAACGTCAACGGTCAAATTGGGTGTATTAAAGGGAGTATAAAGCATTTGTATCATGGGAATACTACCAACAGACAGTATTGGGAAAAAAACAAAATACTACAGAACCACGCATATGATCCAGATACAGATATAAAAATTACGGAAGGTCTGATAGAGTTACTGCCAAACAAGCCAAAACTTAAACAAGATATCGTTCAATATTTTATAGATAGAAAAGATGATGAGTAATAAAGAGCTATTCAACAAAATTTTAAAAACGACTATTAATAATATTGACGACAATATAGTGTATAATACTGCAGGGTATAATCCAGTTGCTGGCATTAATACTGCTGGATATCCCCCTACAGTCATAGGTGGAGGTCCGCCAGTTGAAGCTAAAGTGCAAGTATCATCGGATGGTATTTTAAAAACTGGAGCCAGGGATGGTAAATTTTATATTAACATAAGGCCGAAGTAATATCATGAATGAATTAGAAACAATTGCAGAAAAAATTGCTATAGATTCTGACATAGATCCGAAGGCTAACTTTGGTAGTGTCATAGTTGTTATTATGTTGATTGGGGTATTTCTTACTTTGATCAGAGTTATACAAGATTGTAATAAAACAGAACTTAAAATGCTGACTAGTACTGAACAAAAATGTACTGCTTATTCTAGTCATATTAAAACATTAAGTGTAAGGCGTGGATGGTATACCAAAATGCGTCTTAAGAAAATATTACGACAAAATATGCCAAGAGAAGAATATAAAAAACATGGAAGTGTTTTGTGTGAGAAAATATTGGATACTGCAAGCAATTTGAGTCACGAACAAGTTCATTCTTTAATAGAGGTAAGTAATGTTTAGTTTATTAATATGGTGTGTATATGGTATTTTTGTAGGGTCTATTGCTAAGAGTATAGTCCCCGGCGAAGAAAAATTAGGGTTTTTCCAAACTGTAGCCCTTGGTGTTGCTGGATCGTATTGCGGTGGAGCAGTATCTTATTTATTAGGGTTTTATAGTGCGTTAGAGCCTGCAGGAATTTTTATGGGAATTGGTGGTGGCGTGGTTGCTCTTTTGGTTTATAATAAACTAACTAAGAGTTAACTCCACTACAGTATCTAGGATTATAATGTCAAGACCAATAATAGTATATGCATATAATCGTCCAGATTATTTAGATAAAGTATTGCAAGCATTAAAGCCTCAAGTCAAAGACACTGAGGTTTTTTTGTTTCAAGATGGACCAAGAATACTAACAGACGATAAACCCAAAGTAAAAAACAGCGTAGATGTTTTTAGCAAGCATTTTCCTCAATCCAAAGTCTTTGCTAGTGAATGCAACTTAGGTGTTGCTTTTAATCAAAAAAGAGCAAGAGAATTTATTTTTGACAGAGCAGATTCTGCTATATTCCTAGAAGACGACATAGTATTAAATGACTATTATCTAGAACAGTTGAATTTATTAATGGACAAATTTGAAGATGATAAAGATGTCAGTATGGTGAGTTGTTTTGGTGAAATTCATAGACATACAGACGTTTTTAAGTATTGTGACTATCTTACAAGATACGACGATTGGGATAAACAGCAAGAGAGAAATAATAACAAATTTATGCAAATGGAACATATTTGGGGATATGGGTTTTTTAAAAGAGCATATGATGTTGTGGCTCCTTTTATGGAAGGTTATTATGCTATGCTACCAGATGACTATAGGGGTAGGCCGCATCAACAAATATTGGAGTACTGTTCTCAATACGACATGGACCCAAGCAAAGTAGTAACTAGTCAAGACAGTGTAATGAGTGGATTCTTAGCTTTAAACAATTTTATTAAAATATCTACCTTTACTATGAATGCACAGTATATTGGAGAATGGGGAGAGCATAGCAACGCAGACCACTATGAACAAAATTGGAAAAACTATAAGCCATATAATAAAATGGTAAAGGACTTTTTATGGGACGATAGCGTAAAAGAAAAAATTAGAACACTTTGCAAAGCTAAATTTTTAAAATGAATATTGTTTTTCTTACAAGGTTTAGTATATTCGAGACAAACATTAAGGCTTGGAGAATTAACAAGCATAATGATATCGGAAATTACAAGAAAAAGCTTTTCGATAAAGATCGATTAGAAAATAGATTTAACAATTTTGAAAAAATATGTTTACCAAGCATATTACAACAAACATCGCATCAATGGAAGTGGCATATTGGTATTTCGGATCAACTACCAAATACATATAAACAAAAAATAGCGTCACTATGTACAGACAGGCGTATCCATATTTACCCTGTATCAGGAATAAATCATTTTGTAGATTTGTGTGATCAAAGTGACACAAATTATGCTACGGTAAGGCTGGATGATGACGATGCTTTAAACGCTAATTTTTGTAATAAGCTTTTAGATTACAAATCTTATGACAAACAAGTAATATCTTTTCCTTTTGGCTCTAGGGTTATATTAGATAATAATAAAATATGTTATGGTACAGAAGTTTTTTATCCTAAAATAGCGTTAGGTCTTTCTGCTATTAATTTTAATATATTAAGAGCTGGAGATCATAGTTCTATTGACAGTAGATATAAGGTAGTATATAATAATACAAAAGA
The DNA here is from genome assembly GCA_002862585.1 of Flavobacteriales bacterium. GTDB lineage: Bacteria > Bacteroidota > Bacteroidia > Flavobacteriales > UBA7312. Next base: position 8,075 of record PKDP01000010.1, read on the forward strand.
CATGTATTATGTTAATTGTGGACAGTATTCTGAATCTCAAAGAAAGTTCTTATAATGAAGAAGACTTTATTAGTTATTACCATTTTTAATCAGCTTGAATACACAAAAAAAATAGAACAATCTATACCAGAAATAGAGAATATGGATGTTTTATTTGTAGATGATTGTAGCCAAGAACCTAATGTAGAATATTTGCAGTCTAAAAATAGAAATGTTATTCAGAAAGAAAAAGGTAGAGGACTTACAGATAGCTGGAATATAGCATATAGATATTACTTAGATAAAAATTATGATAATTTTATACTTTCAAACAATGATGTTATTCTTAATAAATATAGTATAGACAATATAATTAATGCACTAAACACACACACTTTAGTATGTCCTATGTCTACTTATCACGGTGCTGGACACAATAAGAATTTACAAAAAATAGAAAAATATTATCCAGAACTAAAAAAACAATCAGAAAATCCTGATGATCACTCGTCGATGCTTGATAAATTAGTTAATAATCAAAATATAAAAATGCCAATGTTTAATGGATTTTTCTTTGGTATGAATAAACAAATAATACAATCATCATTTGATAAAGAAAATTTATTTAATCCTCAAAATACAAATATTGGCCAGGAAGATGACTTAGCTCGTAGACTAAAAGAACCTCCTGTTTTGAATACAGCATCTTTTATTTTCCATTATAAAGCTGTTACTTTAAATACAAAAAATAGAAACAGTCTGCAAGATTATCATAATGTTGAATTTAATTGGTTTAATTATTATACCGACAAATTAGACCATGGATATAATGATATATACGACAAGTATTTACTGCCAATAAGAAAAAATGTAAAGACAGTATTAGAGATCGGAAGTAGACCAGGTAGTGCTAAGTTATGGCTAGATTATTTCCCTAATGCAACAGTATATTCGGCAGACCTAAAACCTTTCACAATAGATAACGATAGACATCATTTTGTTTCTATGGATCAAGGAAAGCCAGAAACTTATATAAACTTGCCATCTAATCGGATTGATGTTATTATAGATGATGGGCCACATACCGCACCTGAGCAATTAATGTCGTTAGATAAGCTGCTTCCACAAACAAATATGTTTTATATTATTGAAGACTTACATACGACAGATGGAGTCAATCCAGAAGAATACAAAACCTTCATGAAAGATTCTGATGTTTCTGCTAACACCCTATTAAGGGAATGGTCACAAAATATTTTTATAGAACATAAATACATAGATAATCAAAAGCGTAACAAATTAAAAATATTTTTTGAACGTGGAACAAAAATAAGATGGACATCAGGTAGGCATACGCAAAAGAAACCTTCCGAAATTATTTTTATAAGGCAAAATGATGAATTCAAATAAATTAAAGAAATATTTTGACAATTTATGCAAAACACAAGGTGATATTAATGAGCACCTTGAAACATTAGTTAAATATGGTGAGGTCTGTGATCATATAACAGAGATGGGAGTAAGAAGTTGTGTTAGTACATGGAGTTTTTTAGTTGCTCGTCCGAACACAATAGTGAGTTATGATATACAAAATCCTCCATCGGCAAACATAAAATCGGTAAAAGATACAGCAAAAGATATCGATGTAGACTTTAGTTTTATCAAGGCTAGTACAATAGATATTGAAATAGAATATACCGATTTGCTATTTATAGACACCCACCACTCTTACGCACAGCTCCAAAAAGAATTAGCATTGCACTCTAGCAAGGCTAATAAATATATAATAATGCATGATACAGTTCTATTTGGTCGTGTTGATCAATACAATAGCCCACCTTCTGAAAAACAGGGGCTTTATACAGCCTTAGAGGAATTTCTTGATCTAAATAAAAATTGGCAAATTAAAGAACACCATACGAACAATAATGGATTAACCATTATGGAAAGAGTAAATAATGAGTAAATACTTTATTACTGGGATTGCTGGTCTGCTAGGCTCTAATCTTGCAGATTACATACTTAAAAATACCAAACATGATGTATATGGGATCGATGATTTAAGTGGAGGATATATAGATAATGTTAATCCTAAAGTAGTTTTACATCAAAAAAATATATTAGATGAAGATTTTGATGAGATTTTTGCAAACGTAAAACCTGACTACGTTTATCATTTTGCTGCATATGCCGCAGAAGGACTTAGTCCATTTATTAGATGTTTTAATTATGATAATAACTTAAAGTCAACAGCCAAGGTTGTTAATAATTGCATTAGACACAATGTCAAAAGGATTGTGTTTACCTCTTCTATGGCAACTTACGGGAGAGCAGAACCTCCGTTTCACGAAGACTTAATACCTCAACCAATAGATCCATACGGAATAGCTAAGTATGCTTGTGAAATGGACATAAAAGTTGCTGGGGAACAGCACGGTCTGGATTGGTGCATAATTAGACCACATAATGTTTATGGCATCAAGCAAAATATTTGGGACAAATACAGAAATGTGTTGGGTATTTGGATGTATCAACACCTCAATGGTCAGCCTATAACTATATTTGGCGATGGCAAACAAACTAGAGCATTTAGTTATATTAAAGATTCAGTAGGTCCTTTATATAGAGCTTCTCAAAGCGACAAAGCATCTAAACAGATCATTAATTTGGGAGGTATTAAAGAATGTACTATAGATCAAGCAGCAGATACGTTGTTAAGTGTTATGGGTAGTGGTACCAAAAAATACATGCAAGCCAGACACGAGGTTAAACATGCATATTCTACCTACAAAAAATCAGAAGATTTACTTGGATTTTCTCACAAAACAAGCTTATACGATGGACTACAATGCATGTGGGATTGGGCTAAACAAAGACCAAAAAGAGAAAGGTTTATTTGGCCTTTCTACGAATTAGACAAAGGTATATATAGTTTTTGGAGGTAGTATGTCTGTACAGATTGATCACTGGATAGGTAGGATGGGCAATTGGATTACACAAATAGCCAATGCCTTGTCTGTGGCGCATCAATATAAAACAGTATTAAAATTTCCAAATAAAGAACCGATCAAAGGCTGTAATATATCTTTTGGTGAAGATACTAACTACACAGCATCAGGAGATTACTTTTATTATGAACTGGGTCATGAATTTTACAGATGGCCTAATTTGTCTGAAACATCAAGACAATATGCAATAGATAACAGATGGAGATTAACTAAACAATACAGTTCATCTTTTTTGCCTAGTGAACCAAGAGATGTTCCTTATGATCTAACCTTTCATTTTAGGGGTGGAGATATTTGGGGAAACGATAGGGAAAGACCCAAAGCCCCTGCTTTATATATACAGTCTCCCATTTCTTACTATGACTTTATCATTCAAAAAGAAAATCCAAATAGTATTTTATTTATAGCACAAGATGATGCAAATATAATTAGAGAAAAATTATATAAAAAATATAACAAACATATTGAAATTAAACAGTCTGTTGCAGACAGTTTGGGAAATGATATAAGCAAAATACTAAACAGTAAAATTGTTGTAGCAGGTGGTTTTGGGACATTTGTTCCTTCTCTGGCTGGATGTTCTAACAAAATCCAAAAAATGTATTACCCCTGTTTTTACGACGATGTGATAAAACAAAAAGATGACCATAAAAACATTACTCCAATATTATCATTACTACAGATAGATGACTATATTAAAGAATGGTCTTTGTTACCAGAAACATTGGATAAGATTGAAAGCCATGATATAAAAAACATTTCTGAACAAGCTATAGAAAGTAAATAAAAATGAAAACAGCATTAGTGTGTGGAGCCGGTGGATTCATAGGATCGCATCTTGTTAAAAGATTAAAGGCAGATGGATACTGGGTTAGAGGTGCGGATCTAAAGATACCAGATTTCTCTACAACAGAAGCTGATGATTTTGCATTAGGAGATTTGTGTAATTTTAGAAATGCTGAAAGAGTAATGTCTTTGCCTAATGGAGAAGTGTTTGACGAAGTTTATCAACTAGCAGCAGATATGGGTGGAGCAGGATATATTTTCACTGGAGAGAACGATGCAGCCATCATGCATAATTCTGCACAAATTAATCTTAACATAGGCTCAATAGCTGTCAACAAAAAAATTGGCAAGCTGTTCTATAGCAGTAGTGCCTGCATGTATCCAGCATATAATCAAGAAGATCCAGACAACCCAAAATGCAGCGAAGACTCTGCATATCCAGCCGCACCGGATAGTGAGTACGGATGGGAAAAACTATTTAGTGAAAGATTTTATTTAGCATTACAAAGAAATCATGGATTAGACGTAAGCATAGCTAGGTATCATAATATATTTGGTCCAGAAGGCACTTGGGATGGAGGTAGAGAGAAAGCTCCTGCTGCATTGTGTAGAAAAGTTATTAGGGCAGAAGAAGGTGGTACTATTGAAATTTGGGGTACAGGTAATCAAACACGATCATTCCTATATATTGATGAATGTATAGAAGGTACATTAAGATTAACACGATCAAACTTTACTGGGCCAGTTAACATTGGCAGTGAAGAAATGGTGAGCATCAATCAGTTTGCAGAAATGATTATCAAACTTTCTGGTAAAAACGTTAAGTATAAAAATATAGACGGTCCTGTAGGCGTTAATGGTAGAAATTCTGATAATAGACTTTTACAAAAAGAATTAGGTTGGCAGCCCTCTATGAAGCTTTATAATGGATTAGAGAAAACATATAAATGGATACAGGAACAAAATGAGAGAACCCACAGATATACTTAATAACTTTGTCAACACTGGTGACTTAGTGTCTTTTGCTGAATACTTTTTACAGTACGATTATTGCAAAGATAAGTCTCAGTTAGATGAATGGTTGGTAAAATCTATATTGGTGATTACACAAAGACACCATATGGATATCTTGTATAATTTTATTTTACAGCTATATAGAAATGATTATGACTTGTCTCATTTTGAGCTGTCTAGTATATATCCTGTAAATGTATCAAATTTAAAAAGTGTAACTAATTGCTATACTAAGAGATTTAGTGGTGGTATAGGGGATTTCCTCAGAGGTTCTGTCCATCTATTTGAAAACTTGTGCCATCATACACAAGCCTCTGTAAACCTTGATTTTAAACAGCACCCCATCGGTAAGTTTATTTTAACCACAGCCCCTAAAACGCAATCAGAGCCCATAGATTTAGAGGTAGAAGCAGAATCTAATAGAGGTTCCCAAAATTGGTCTATGCACATGAAAAAGACACTGAACAAGACCATAAGTAGTTCAAAGGATCTAGCGATATCTTCATTTTATCATGATATTCTAATTGTGCCGTACTATGATAGAAATGCTAGATGTTTCTTACAAAACTACAATTTAACAGATAAATGCAAAAGATATTTTAAATTCCACATATACTTTCATAAAGATGTAGAAAATCTTTATCAAGCACTTAATATAAAAGACTATCATGTTTTACACTTTAGACTAGGAGACAGGAAAAGCGTATCTAACTTAGACGAGCAAATAGCTGATTTACCAGATTATATTAAAGAAAATCCTAATTACAAATCTTTTGATCATGACTATAGTGAATACTATAAAATGGCAAAAAAATATTTGAAAGATAGTAAGTGTAAAAATCTAATCATTATGTCGGACTGCAATGATTTAAAGGCATACATTAAGAAAGTTAACAAGAGCAAAAAGATACATATTATACACGAAAAGAGTACTCATACATCCTATGCTCCGTCTACTCTTACTTTAACTGATTTTCAAAATCAAGACATAGAAGATGAAAAATTATTACATACAGCTTTAGATGTAAAGATTCTTTCTGAAAGCAAAAATAACGTATCTTATAGTGTGTATGATTGGGGGTCCGGTTTTGTTTATTGGATTAGTAAAATTTTTGATGTGCCTTGTGAGATTAATACTTTCTCTAAATAAAACATGCTCATATCCCATAAACATAAATTCGCATTTTTTAATATTCCAAAAACAGGAACAGTATCTACTAGGTTTATGCTAGAAAAATACTGTGATATAATAGGCGGTGCTTTCGAAGATGGGATAAATTTTTATCAACACGAAACTGCATATACAGCAAAAGAGAAATTTTGTAACAGCGGTTGGAATTGGGATGAATATTTTAAATTTACTATCGTCAGGAATCCTTGGCATAGATACGCCTCTCTTTACGTCTGGTCACAAAACACATTTGCAAAACTAGATATGGAAGACTATAACAAACTATCAAAACTAGACCAAGCTACATATAATGCGTACAATAAGTGGTTTAATAGACTTAACTTTGATCAAAAGCGAATACTAAGATTTCTTATTAACCATAATCCTTCACAAGATTATTTTTTTCTAATCAATAATAAAAACGCTATGAATTACACAGGATGTATGGAAAACATTCATGCAGAATTAGAACACTTTTCCCATACTGTAGGTATAAAAGATGTTAAGACGGAACACCAACAAAAAAGTAAACCTTATGAATACAAGGACTTTTATGATCAAGAATTAATAGACTTGGTTGCAAAAAAAGAAGAATATACAATAGATAATTTTAATTACCAATACTAAGCAAAGGATAATCTTATGTTTATAAAACCAAAGAAAGCCTTGTCGTTAAAAGAATGTAAATTTTATCATTCTGTCCCGCTGCCTGATAGTTCGATCATCACAGGTGATTGGGATCTTACAAAATGCGCAGATGTATACTTAGGTAATATGGATTATGCAAATAAACGAGTTATAGATGTTGGTGCTGGTTCTGGCTTTCTGTCTTTTTTTATGGAACAAAAAGGAGCGTCTGTTGTGTCTTATGACATGCCAGATGGTTCCTACTGGGATGTGTTAAAATATCCTGGACATCAGCCAGCTATGCACACAAAAGCACATGAAGAATATTACAATGCATATGATTACACACATGAAAAAATGAACTCAAAATGCAAAATATACAGGGCAGATATATATAAAGACCTACCAGAAGAATTAGGTGAGTTTGATGCGGCTATTTTTGGCACAATGCTATCACATGTAAGAGATCCAATGTTAGTATTGATGAATATTTTATATAAAGTGAAAGAGTTTGCTGTCCTAATCAATCCTTTTGTAAACAAGGACCATAATGGTTCAACTTTTTATCCAGGTCAAAATCAGTTTGAGAGAGTTTGGTGGAATATTGATTATTCTACAATAGAAAGAATGGTTAATTCTATAGGATGGCATATAGCAGATTCTTATGATGTGTTTCCTATACAGAACGTAAATTTAGATGTACCCAAAAAGCAAAAATATAGATCTTTAGTTATTGAGAGATATAGTTAGAATTAGATATTATGGATATAACACTAAAAGATTTTTATAACAAAAATAAATGTAATCAATTTTTTAATGAAGACACATACTTAGAACAATACCCTGAGGTTGCTGACTTTTATCAACCTTATTGTAAAGAGCATAGCGTGACAGAAAAAGAAAGACTGTATTTTCATTGGGTCTGCTATGGTATAAACATGGGTATGTTGCCATGCAAAACAACAGACATACACAAATTTTTAGCTTTCCTTTTTGAAGAGATAGCCTATGCACATCGACAAAAAGAACGGCTACTAAAAATGATCGTAAATTTTATTAGGACTACTACATACAATCCGCATGTGTGTGATTCTAACGAAGATGGAGACTTCAATATTAACTTAGTTAAGTCGGTTGCATTTAATCTTGATATAGAAAAACGTATACAGGAACATGACTTCAATGATTAAAGCGATATGCTCATATTTTAATTATAATAATAATCCTGTTAGAAAATCTAACTATGAGAAATTTAGAAAAAACTTTGCTCATGATCTAATTACAGTAGAATTAGCTACAGACGCATCTCAATTTTTTATAGATGATGCTATACAAATTGTAGCTAAGCCTGAAAATTTTTTATGGCAAAAGGAAAGATGTTTTAATATAGCTTTAGAAACTTTGCCTGACAGTGTAGATAAGATTGTATGGGTAGATACAGATGTAGTATTTCATAATAACGATTGGCTTACGGAATTAGATAAATTATTAGATGAGAAGTGTTTTGGTCAACCATTTGAAAGAGTGGTAGAGCTAGACAATCATTTTAATCATAATCTCAACTGCTTTTCTTATGCCAAGCTACTACACTCTTACATACATCATAATGAACCTATAGGACGCAGTTTGGCTGTTGGACTATCCTGGGGATGTCGCAGATCACTTTTACCAAATGGCTTCTATGATAAACATATTATGGGTAGTAATGATGGCTTACAGCTATACGCTTGGTTAGGTGATATTATTAATTACAAGATATTTGCAATGCCTAATAATTTGATACAAGATTTTTTAAATTATTATCAACATCTAGACAAATTTTCTGGCGTAGATGTTGGCTATTGCACAGGTGTTATAGAGCATTTATATCATGGAGACTACAAATATAGAGGATATAATTCTAGAGAAAAAATACTTACTCATGATTTTAATATTAAAGATCTGGAAATTGATAGCAACGGGCTATATAAACTAAACAATAAAGGTAAATTTGATGAAATCAAAGAACACTTCTCCAAGCTGTGACAAAACCAATGCTATCATGTTGTCGGCTTGTGGTAGAGTTGGTACAAATTTCATACTATCAGCAGTTCGTTCAAATTTTAAAGAATGGTTTTGTTTGGGTGAATTTTTCAATCATATCTTCTGGGGTATGTACACAAAAACAAAAATTCTACAATTAATGGCTGCACATAAAAGCAATTATATATATAAGTATGCAGGATGGCTTGATGCACATCAGGAGTTTATACTTAGAAATTTATCAGGTTTAGTTCGTGAATATCACTCAATACCTATAGAGAAACTTATTGGAGAGATGGAAAGATTTATAGAGCCATCTAACGAAGAATTGTATGGAGTAAGTTTAAAGTTTTTAAACAAAACTATGAATAAAAACACCATAGTAAAAATTTTCTTAAATCAAACATCTTTAGAAGAAACAAACAGGTTGAATAATAATATAGACATAAACCAAGTACTAAAACACTGCAATGCTTTAATAATACCGCACAGGAAAAGTACTTTATTAACGCACATTAGCGAAGTTAAAGGAAACTTAAATAATGTATGGTATGTTGATACTAACGAAAAAAATATGGACAGAATAGAAGAATGCAAAAAACTAAAGATTGAGTGGGATAAAGAAGCATATTTAGGTAAATTTAATCAGGTAAAAAACGCTCAAGAAAAAATTACTGAAATATATAATAACTTTGATGGACCTAAGTGCATAATAAATTATGAAGCATTACACGCACATAAAGATAAACTGCAGTACCTTCAGGAAGTCTATGATCAAAACGGTATAAACATAACGATAAAACCAGAAGAAATAGATCATATAACAATTAGGCAGTCTAAGGATCAACCATTAGAAGACAACTTTAATAACCCTGAAGAGTTTTTAAAAGATTTTCCCAATATTCCAACTGAGATACTAATAGGATAAAATATGAGACCAAACTGGACAGATTATTTTTTAGGAATTGCAAAGGTTGCATCGCAGCGGAGTCACGACATTCACACGCAACACGGATGCGTGATTACAGATCAACACAACAGAATACTGGGTGTCGGATACAATGGCTTTCCTAAAGGTATGGATGACGAATCCTTACCAAAAACTCGTCCAGAAAAATATGATTGGATGATTCATGCTGAACGCAATGCTTTGTCTAATTGTGTGGTGCGTCCAGACAATGGCATTGCATATATCACAGGTCAGTGTTGCAATGACTGTATTCTCGCCCTACACCAAGAAGGAATAAAAAAAGTAATAATGTGGGACAGCCACGGAACAAAATTATTTAACGACAAAGAACAAAAAAAATTCAACCTTTTTGTCAAACAGAGTAAGATAGAAATTATAAAAATAAAACCGAATGTTTCTTGGTTGCAAGATCTATCCGGTGTACTATAATACTATCATGACTGTAAATTTTATTAACACTTACCCAGCTGATGGCCTTTATGTTATTTCTTTCGCCGTCGCTGTATCCTGAATTATTTTAAGGAGAAGATATGTCTGCGCTTCAAGAACTTCAAAACTATACTTTCGTTTCTAAATACGCTAGATGGTTAGGAGACAAGAATCGTAGAGAGACCTGGAAAGAAGCAGTTGAGCGTGTGCAAGACATGATGCATACTCAATATGACAATAATGATGTCACAGAAGATATTAATTGGGCCTACGACCTCATGCTCAAGAAGAAGGTGTTGGGTAGCCAGAGAGCCTTACAGTTCGGTGGAGAACCTATTTTAAAAAGACACGCCAAGATCTACAACTGTACAAGCTCATACTGTGATCGATTGAGATTTTTTCAAGAGTGTTTCTGGTTATTGCTGTGTGGTAGTGGCACAGGGTTCAGTGTTCAAAAACATCACATTGCCAAATTACCGACCCTTTCTCCAAACACAAAAGATAAGCGTAAAGGAGTAAAGTATAAAATAGAAGATAGTATTGAGGGTTGGGCAGACGCTTTGGGAGTGTTATTGAGTTCGTATTTCACAAAGCCTACTGAAAATAAATTTAAAGAATACAAAGATCAATATGTCGTTTTTGATTATAGTAACATCAGAGAAAAAGGAGCAACTCTGTCTTCTGGCGTAGGCAAAGCTCCTGGGTTTGAACCATTACAAAATGGATTAGAAAAAATTAGAGAATTATTGGAGGTGTGCGTTGACAGAAAACAGAAAAAGCTCAGACCGATTGATGCTTATGATATTATTATGCACTCAAGCGATGCTGTACTATCTGGTGGCGTACGCAGAAGTGCATCCTTAGCGCTATTTAGTCCAGATGATGAAGAGATGGCAAAAGCTAAAACTGGCAACTGGTATGTAGATAATCCACAGAGAGCCAGAAGTAATAACTCAGCCTTATTGCTAAAAGACGATACAACATATGAACAATTCCAAACACTTATGGATTCTGTAAAAGAGTTTGGTGAGCCAGGTTTTATTTGGAGTGACTCTACAGAAATGACATTTAATCCCTGTGTTGAAGTGGGTATGTGGCCTGTAAACGAAGAGTCTGGTAGATCAGGATGGCAGGGATGTAATCTTTCTACTATTAACTGTTCTTCATTATCTGATGAAGAAGATTTTTATGAACGCTGCAAAGCTGCTGCAATTATTGGAACTTTACAGGCTGGATTTACGACATTAGATTATTTAGGAAACGACAGTAAGACTATTTTTGAAAGAGAGGCTTTACTTGGTGTTTCTTTAACAGGGATTATGGAAAAGCATGAGTTAGTATTAACAGAAAAAGTTTTGAAAAAGGGTGCAAAAATTGCTGTTGACACAAATAAAGCATTGGCTAAAAAGATAGGTATCAATCAGGCAGCAAGAGTTACGTGCTTAAAGCCTGAAGGTACTAGTAGTAGTATGCTTGGAACAAGCTCTGGTATTCATCCACATCATGCAAAAAGATATGTTAGACATGTACAAGCGAATATTCTAGAAGCACCCTATCAACACTTTAAAAGTTATAATCCTAAAGCGTGTGAAAAATCGTCTTGGTCTGCCAATGATACAGACGAGGTTGTAAAATTTCCTATTGAAGTTCCTGATGGCTCTAAGCTGAAAAACCAATTACCAGCTTTAGAAATGTTGGGTGTTGTAAAAGATGCTCAAAGGAATTGGGTCCATTCTGGAAAGAACAGATCCTTATGCACTCAAGATTTTCTAAGCCATAATGTTAGCAATACTGTTACTGTGCAGCCTGACGAATGGCAAGATGTCACAAAGTTTATATATAACAACAGAAAGTTCTTTGCTGGCATTAGTCTTATTCCACAAAGTGGAGACAAGGATTATCCACAAGCACCATTTACTACAGTATACACTACTAAAGAAATAGCCAAAGAATACGGAGATGCGTCATTATGGTGTTCTGGTTTAATTGAATTAGGTCTAAATGCTTTTGATTTAAATCTATGGGCTGCTTGTGACTATATGACTCTAGAGCAATCATCTGACAAAGACTCAGAAGACAAAAAACTATTTGCCATAAAAATGCAAAGATTTGCTAAAAAATATTTCGATAATGACTTAAAGAGATTGACTTACTGTATGAAAGATGTATACAACTGGAAGATATACACAGATCTATATAACAGTTTCGCAAAAGTTGATTATACACAGCTATTGGAAACAGAGGATAATACCACAGGAATAGAGGAAATTAGTTGTGCTGGCGGTGCATGTCTGATTTAGTCCTACTCCTAGAGAGGTACAACCTTGAGAAAACGCAAAATTAAAAAGGCTACTGACAAACTAGCCCCTGAAGAACATATCGTTGGATTCAAAAATAGGCTCAATCCCAGGTCTATAAATCAAAAAGATTATATTAGAAATGTAGCAGAAAACACCATTACGTTCTGTCAGGGAGTTCCTGGTAGTGGGAAGACGCATATTGCTGTTGGTATGGCTTTAGAATATTTATTAGATTATAAAGTCCAAAAAATAGTTATTACCAGACCTGTTGTAGAAGCAGGAGAAAAACTAGGCTTTTTACCAGGTAGTGTTGAAGAAAAGCTGCATCCATATTTATTACCATTGTTTGATGAAGTAAATTATTTTTTAAAAATGGAGCATTTTAATAAACTTAAATCTGGTAGGGCAATAGAAATTGTACCTTTAGGCTTAATGAGAGGCAGAAGCTTTCATGACTCTTTTATTATTGCTGATGAATGTCAGAATGCTTCTTATGATCAATTAAAAATGTTGCTGACTAGAATTGGCATAAATAGCAAAATGGTTCTTACTGGTGATCTAGATCAATCAGATTTAAATTTCGATCAAAAGGGTGGCTTTGGATCTATTATAAATAGATTGCAGGGAGCCAATGGTGTTGGTTTTTCTAGTTTAGAAATCTCTGATATCGTTAGAAATCCAATTATAGCAGAAATAGTCAATAGGCTTTAAAATGAAAAATACTTGCCAATAGCACAGTACTTACTTACAATAAAAGAAGTACCATAAGAGTGGATGGAATACGTTTCTCATTTTATAAATTAATATGCCAACATATACATATTTTTGTGAATTTTGTAATAAATCATTTGATCTTTTTGCTAATATCAACGATTACAAAGATAAAGTAAGATGTGATAGCTGTAATAAAATATGTGGCAGAAACTATCAAGAGGATATGCTTACTCTAAACAGCTCCGTAAAGAAAAGTGACTCTGAATTAAAAACCCTGGGAGACCTGGCTCAAAGAAACACAGAAAAATTTAGCAATGACTACAAAGCTGAATTACAAAGAAAACATTATTCCAATAGAGGTAAAGAAGATCCTAACACTGTTTTGCCTGATGGAATGTCTAGAATAGAAAGGAAGCCAAAAACAATTTGGCCCAAATAATATGAGTACAAGACAGATTAATGATCATGAACCTGATAGCAAGATATATGAATACTACACAATATTCGGACAGCATGAGTATTTAGATAATAAAAATTTTCCAAGGCTAGAGGATGGTACTGGAGATGTCCTAGCTAAAAGCATTACTTTAGGTAATAATACTAGATATTTTTTAAAACTAGGATCACACGGCAAAATATATAATCCTATCGGCATGTATTCAGAAGGAACATCAAATAAGTTCTTATCTAAAATTGGTAAGAAGGCATGGGAGTTTAAGTCGGTATCACTTAGAGTATTTGATCTATATGTAAATTTTTTAAAGACTAAGAATATTGCGTGGTTAAGAAATGCAGAAAGAGAGATGGAATAATGGCAAAGGTATCTAAAACCAAAGAATATGCTGTTCGATATTTGAAAGAAGTTATTCAAATGGAGGATAAGCAAATAGCTAAAGAGTTAAATCTATCTGAACAAACAATAGTAGATATTGTCGGTGTAGAAAATTCCAATAATGCGAACATTAAAACAGTATCTAGTAAAGCTAATTCTTTTATCAAAGAAACATCTGGCAAAAAAACCAAAAATGTTACTATAATGACACAGCCAGCATCGGAACTAACTGACGATAGAGAAAGCAATATCAACTCCAAGTATAAGAACGCTATCAACAAAGCCCGTGAATAAATACATTTCTAAATATTCGAATGGCAAAGAAGTATCTGCTGCTCAATATATTACGGAATTAATTTGTGAGACTAAAGCAAGAATTGAACAAAAAGATTTACATTACAGATTTTGGAATAATAAGGAATGGGCTTCATTTTATAAAAGTCAAATTTTTACAGCACACAGACTCTTGAAAAGGTATAGTGCTAAGGCAATTATAGCAGCTATCAAAGATAAGAAATGCTATAGAACCTACTCTCTAAGATCTAAATTTTTAACACCGTTAATACAGAAACATGAAAAGATCTTGTCTCAACAGAACAAAGATGTTACAATAGACTTGAGTAGAGATAAGTCTACTTACAAGAAACATAAAACCAATAAGAGTATTTTATCAAAACTTAAGGATCTAGACGATGAGCAAAACCAAAAGTAAAACCCCGACAACGAAAAACAAAATCCAAGAAGGGGTGAAGAAACAATTTGGTGACGGCATCATGCTATCTGCTAATTCAGTGGTAGATCAGAACTTAGTTACCATACCTGTCTCCCCTTGTTTAGATTTAGTTTTAAACGGTGGTGTTCCAGAAGGTAGTTTTATGATTTTTACCGGACATCCTAAATGTGGTAAGACAACAACTTCTTTAGACTTTGCGGCTACAGCACAAAAACCAGAATATGCACACAGCAGTTTCCAAGATGGTAGAGATGTGTATTACCTAAATATAGAAGGT
>PKDP01000082.1 GCA_002862585.1 Flavobacteriales bacterium
ACATAACCTGCCTCTGTAAGTACAGTAGCATCGGCAATGCAGAAAGGAACGTTAAGTACTTTAGCAATCGTTCGTGCCAAAAGTGTTTTACCTGTTCCGGTTTCTCCTACCATAATGATATTGGATTTTTCAATCTCAATTTCTTCTGCATCTGTAGAAGGTGGTTGTACTAATCGCTTGTAATGGTTGTAAACGGCTACAGACAATACCTTTTTGGCTTCATCTTGTCCAATAACGTATTTGTCCAAATGGGATTTAATATCAATGGGCTTAAGCAAATTCATTTGGGCGGCAAGCACTTGTTGGTCTTTGCCTTCTTTTTCAGAATGGACAATCCCTACGGCTTGTTCTATGCAGCTATCGCAAATGTGAGAGTCAATTCCAGCAATGAGTACATTTGTATCTTGCTTATCTCTCCCGCAAAATGAACAATTGATATTTTTATCTTCAGACATGGTACAAAAATACTAAAAAACCACACACCCTAGGCATGTGGTTTTTGATTAGTCTTATTTTAAAATGGATTAGGCTTTCTTAACGAGTACTTCGTCAATCATTCCATATTCTTTAGCCTCTTCAGCCGTCATCCAGTAGTCTCTGTCACCATCTTTCCAAACTTCCTCGTAAGTTTTACCAGAGTGTTGGGCGATAATTTCATACAATTCTTTCTTTAACTTCTGAATTTCACGAGCCGTAATTTCAATATCTGAAGCCTGTCCACTGGCACCACCTAAGGGCTGATGAATCATCACTCTGGAATGCTTTAGAGCTGTACGCTTTCCAGTAGCTCCTGCACATAATAGTACAGCACCCATTGAAGCCGCCATGCCTGTACAGATAGTAGCTACATTAGGGTTGATGTACTGCATAGTATCGTAAATTCCTAAGCCAGCATAAACACCTCCACCAGGTGAATTCAAATAAATTTGAATACCTCTTTCAGCGTCTACAGATTCTAGAAATAAAAGCTGTGCTTGAATAATATTGGCAACGTAATCGTTGATAGGCACACCTAAGAAGATGATTCTGTCCATCATCAACCTAGAGAACACGTCCATAGAAGCTACATTCATCGAACGCTCTTCAATAATGGTTGGTGAGATGTAGTTGGCATAAGCCGACTGAAAACGGTCTAGCGTTGTACTGCTGATACCACGGTCTTTGGTGGCAAATTTTCTAAATTCTTCTGAGGGGTCAAACATAGTCTTATGAAATTTATTTTTCAGAAGCTAATTTAACAAATTCATCGTAAGTGACCTCTTTATTTTTGAGGTTAAACTTTTCTTTGTACAAACTCATTGTTTTTACATCGTAAAGTTGATTGTAAACCTTCTTACGCTCTTCTTCATTACCCAAGACTTGCACTGCTATTTCTTCTAGCTTTTTATCTTCTGGAGCGGGCTGTCCGTATTGGGCGAAGTTTGAAATGATAAGCTCTTTAGTGTGACTGATAACGTCCTCATTTTTCACTTCAAGTTCGTTATCTTTTATGATTTTGTTTTCTATCAACTGCCACTTTAAGCTCTTTGAGTACTGCTCGTACTCTTGTTCTACTTGCTCTTCAGTAAGTCCTTGCTCGTTAGTCGCAGCTAACCATTTTTTAAGGAAAGTATCTGGTAATGACAGTTTAGTCTTTTTTATGAGGTGAAGAATTACATCGTTTTTCAATTTATTGTCGCTTTCGCCTTCAAAAGATTTTTCTACCTCTTCTTTGACTTTGGCTCTGAATTCTTTTTCATTTTTTACGGTATCTTTTCCAAACACTTTATCAAATAAATCCTGAGTCATATCTGCAGGCTCCATTCTACTGATTTTGTTTACTTTAAAAGTAAAATATGCATCTAAAGTTTCTAGTTCTTCTTTCTTAATGTTCAGCATATGGTGAGCATCGTTAGAGAAGTCTTTGGTGATGTGTAGCTTTACCTCATCGCCTTCGGCTAAGCCTACTAAAGCTTTTTGAGCTTTTTTATCTTGGATTATATCTAGGGCTACAGAAGAAGTGTGGTTGATACTGCCTTCTAAAGCATTGCCTTCACCGTCAAGCTGAATGAACTCCCCCATAATGAGGTCTGTTTTTTCAGATTTCTCTGGCTGAGTCATTTTGCCGTAACGCTTTGCCATGTCGGTTACGTAATGGTCCACCATTTTTTTGTCGGCAACAATTTGCAAGTAATCGAATTTTGACTTTTTTTCAAGAGTTACTTTAAACTCTGGGGCAAGACCCATTTCGTACTCAAATTCGAAATCGGTAGCATTGTCCCAATCCACTTCTGAAGTAAGCGGCAGAGGGTTTCCTAAAACCTCAACTTTATTTTCAGTAATATGCTTGTAAATCGCTTCTTGCAATAATTTGTTTACCTCGTCTACTAACACAGATTTACCAATCATTTTCTTTACTTGACCCATGGGTACTTTTCCTTTTCTAAAACCAGGTATGCTTGCTGTCTTTCTGTAATTAACGATTACTGCTTCTACTTTCTCTTGGTAGTCTTCGCTGCTTAGCTGAACTTTAAGTTTAGCATTTAAATCGTCTATTTTTTCTTGTGTAATATTCATCGTCTGAACGTTTGTAATTTATTGGGGTTCAAAAGTAATTAATATTCTGGTATCTGCCATTCTATTGTCTAGCTATATTATTTTTCGTAATTTAGTTAAGCTTAAAACTAAAGTCATGAATATATGCAAGTCAGCAAGAAGAACTCTAATTTTACTATTTTTCATTATTACTATTCAAGTTATAGGGCAGAGTGGCAATCAATTGATTCGTAAACATACCGTTAGTAATGTATCATCTTTAGGCAGTATCACCAATACATTGGAGGGAAATCTAATTTATATAGAAAGTACGGATGTTGTTTGCTACTATTACGGTATTAATTGGGTGAATTTATCTTAAACTTCCAGTTTAAGCTCAATCAATTGGGAATTGGTGGGTAATACAGCGGCTCCATCAGATTTTTTAGGCACTACCAATACAATAACACTGACTTGGATATTCGCACTAATAACATTCAAAAAATAACAGTAAAAAATGATGGGAAAGTAGGTGTCAATACTACTAACCCAAGGGGAATTTTCCAAGTAGGAAATAATCAATTTATTGTAAGCACAAACGGTAACGTAGGTATTGGCATAAACCCTACTCAAAAACTACACGTGAATGGTAATATTTTGGCAACAGTCTCTATCGTTACCGATTATGTTTTGGACACTATTTTGAGGGAGAAAGGCTACAAAAACCTGAGTATCAATTTACTGAACTGAAAAAATCATTGAATTTGCCAAGAAACATCACCATTTGCCTAATATTCCTTCTGAAGAAGAAGTAAAAGAAAAAGGTGGAATATTACTTAACGAAGCAGTTGAACAAAACTTAGAGAAAATTGAAGAACTGTATTTACACATCTACGAACTCCACCATAAGAAAGATAGTTTAAAAGCGGTATTATAACAAAAAATTAATCAAAAGTAAAAGGTAAATATAAAACAACAGATTAAGCGTGTAGAAGCGGTGTTGGAAGAGTGAAATAAATCGAAAGAAAAAAAGATTAGCATTAAAAAACCTCCTGTCAACAGGAGGTTTTAAATTATTTAGAAACAATAATCTAACGATTTAACTGAGCCTTTATAAAGTCTGCCAATTCATTCACATAGGCTTGAGAGAAATTAAACTCAATTCCTGCCGTCTGGTATATCTCACCGATAGACTTAGTATAGCCTAATTTTAGAGCCTCATCGTAATTACTCAAGGCTTCTTTCCCTAATTGCTTATAACTTCTCCACATAGCAATAGCTCCTAACTGTGCCATTCCGTATTCTATGTAGTAAAAAGGAACTTCGTACAAGTGCAATTGCTTTTGCCATAGGTTCAATAAAGCACCTTCTTGCCCGTCCCAGTCTACAATAGAGCTGCCCAGCTTTTGCATAATGTTTTTCCACTCTGCTCGTCTTTCCTGAGCAGTGTGTGGCGTAGTATAAATCCAATGCTGAAACTTGTCAATGGCAGCTATCCAAGGTAAGCCTTCCAATACTTTTTGCATTTGCTCAGTTTTGGCACGGACTAACTCGTCTTCATTTGAATAGAATTCATCCCAAGTATCCATACTTATTAGCTCCATAGACATAGACGCTAATTCGGCAACTTCTGAAGGAGTACTTTTGAAATCGCATAAATCCAAATCCCTACTCAAAAAGGAATGAATGGCGTGTCCACCCTCATGAACCATAGTCACTAGGTCGCGATGAGAACCCACCGCATTCATATAGATAAAGGGTACACCTATTTCATACAAAGGGTAATTGAAACCACCTGGCGCCTTACCTTCCTTAGAAACCAAATCAATATGCTTCATAGCTTTCATTGTACTCAAACACTGCCCGTAATATGGGCTTAGTCTCTCAAAGCATCGAATGGATTTGTCAATTAAATCCTCGCCACCATCAAAAGGTTTTAAAGGGGCCTTACCCTCAGCATCTACAGAAGTATCCCAAGGATTGTAAGTCTCTAGCTTCATTTTATTTTTTCTGCCAGCATCAAAAGATTCAATAATAGGAACTATCTCTTTTTCTATCGCAGTATGAAAATCTGCACAATCTTCAGGGGTGTAATCGAATCGACCCATAGCAGCAAACATATAATCGCGGTAATTATCAAAGCCAGAATTTTTAGCAATCTGTTGCCTCAAAGCAATTAAATCATCAAATAACACATCCAATTTCTCCACATCTTCCGCACGCCTTTGGCTCATCTTTTCATAAACCTCTTGACGTTTACTTCTGTCTGTATCCTTTAAAAACTGAGCCGCTTTTTGCATGGTCATTTTTTCACCATCAACCTCCACAGTCATCTTAGCAGCAATAGCACCATATTCTTGTTGCTTAGTTTCCATTTCGGTAAAGAGCGGAATATTTTCCTCTCTAAAAATCTCAATAGTCTTGTGTAAACCCCTCAAATAAATATGGTATTTCTCTTGGTCTAGCTCTTTAAAAAACGGACTTTCGGACACCTTTACATTGAGCTTGTGGCTGTAAGGCGCTACCTTAGGTGATATTTCAGTAACCCAAAAATGAAAGGCTTTCGAAAGATCTTCATCTCTAGTATCAATATTCATTTTAATGTATCGCCATGCCTGCTCTTCTTCAAGTACAGATTCTAGCTCACTGCGGTTTAGCATCCACTGCTCCAAGTCAGATACAGACTGAATATTGGCATCGAGTAAGCTTTGAAAGTAATTTTCTATTTGTAACCACGACTTTACATCTAAATCTTCATCTATAAAATGTCGCTTTGGACGTGTAGGGATATCTACTGTAAGCATAATGTTTATTTTTTATCTTCTGTTATTTCTTTGGCTTGCTTTGGAGCTTTAGGCATTTCTATTAATCTAATCTCCTGTAATATATTGTACCACTGGGCTAACTTTTTTATGTCCGAATGGTATACTTGATCTTCGTCAAATTCTGGCAATACCTCACGCATCCAAGTAAACATTTCCACTTTTGAGGATTTGTGATTGATACATTGCCCACCATTTTCTTTTTTGGCAATAGCATCAAAAATATCTGAAAGTGGCATAGTATCAGTATAGGTGTAAATGCCTATATCTTCTAATGCACTGACTTGATGAGAGGCATTCAAAGGCATGCGTTTTTTATCGACAATACCTTCAACTAAAATAGTGTTTTTAGCCTGACTGATTAGCTTGTACAATCCTGGTTTTCCTGAAATAGATAATATTCCTTCTAGATTCATTTTTAAAATTTTAGAAGTGCAAAACTACAATTTTGAAACTAAGAATTTGACCTTTATTGAAAATTAATACGATGATTCAATAGTGCTAAAAGAAGGTATATCTTCCAGAAAAGTAAAGCTATTGACTTCATAATTCATCTGACAGCAGTAATGTTTTAAACCGTTTGTTACGAGCAAATAAGGCGCTTTTAGCTCAAAGTTATAGCGTGCAATTTGCTCAAATACACTCTGATTAATCTTTACAGAAGATGCCTTGCACTCCACCAATAAAACGGCTTTGCCATTGCGGTCGTAACAAATAATATCAGCACGTTTTTTCATAGTGTTGTAAGTCAAGCCTTGCTCGACAGTTATCCAAGAAGGAGAAAATTGTTTATGATGAATTAGGTGATGCACCATATTCTGTCGTACCCACTCTTCAGGGGTAAGTTTGACGTATTTTTTTCTAATAACATCAAAAATATGTGTGATTCCTTCAATACTTTTAAGATTGAAGTCGTATTTTGGCAAGCTCAAATCATACATCATAATAAGCAAAGAAATGAAATTTGAAAACATCCTTTCAGATTTAGAGGCAAAAAAATACAATCCAGTGTATTTTTTAATGGGAGAAGAAAGTTTATTTATTGATAAAATATCTGATTATATCGGTAAAAATGTTTTGGATGAAGCTGAAAAAGATTTTAATCAGTCCATTATTTATGGCAAGGAAAGCAGCATTGAAAGCGTATTAAGTAAAGCCAAACAGTTCCCCTTAATGGGCGATAAAGTTGTTGTAATCGTTAAAGAGGCTCAACACCTTAAGAAAATTGAACTACTGCAAAGCTATATCGAAAACCCTCAGCAGTCTACTATTCTAGTCATTTGCTATAAAAATAAAGTGTTGGACAAACGCAAAAGCTTTGCCAAAGTAGTGGCAAAAAAAGCCGTTCTTTTTGAAAGTAAAAAACTGTATGATAATCAAATTCCTGAATGGATAGGTAATTATGTCTCAAGTAAAAACTACCAAATTCAGTACAAAGCATCTTATTTGCTCGGCGAATACCTTGGCAACGACCTCAACAAAATTACCAATGAGCTTAACAAACTCATGATTATTGTTCCTGAAAATTCAGAGATAAGCTCAGATATTATAGAACGAAACATTGGCATCAGCAAAGACTTCAATAACTTTGAACTTACCAACGCTTTAGGTCAAAAAGACATTTTGAAGTCAAACAGAATAATCACTTATTTTGCCAACAACCCAAAATCAAATCCTCTTGTGTTTACTTTGGGAGTCTTGTTTAACTTTTTCCAAAAAGTACTGCTTTGCCATGTGCTAACGGACAAATCTCAACGGAACGTTGCAACAGAATTAAAAATTAATCCGTATTTCATTAAGGATTATCAACTGGCTGCCAAACATTATGGTAAGCGTAAGTGTATGACTATCATCTCGTTACTTAGAGAATATGATATGAAATGTAAAGGCGTTGACAATGCCACCACGCCTGACGGCGAACTTCTTAAAGAATTACTTTATAAAATTCTGCATTAAATAAAGTAACTTTGCACGTTTTGAAAAATAAATGAAGAAATTAAACGCTCTTTTATTATTTACTTTAATTAGTATCTCTCTTTTTGCTCAAAAGGGCGATATACGCGGTTTTGTTTACGATAAAGATAATGGCGAACCTATTATGTTCTGTAACGTCATTATTGAGGGCTTGGCTATTGGTACAGCCACAGACGTTAATGGCTTCTTCAACATTAGTGGTGTTCCAGCAGGAAGCCAAACCTTATTGGTGACCTACATTGGCTACGATACACTAAGACAAAGCGTAAGCTTAAAAAATAAACAGATACTCAATCAGAAACTTGAAATTTCATCTTCCTCTGTACAGATTGAAACCGTTACAGTTTCGGCAGACAGACAGGAAATGAAGTCTGAGGTTAAAGTATCTGTTACTAAAATTACACCCAAAGACATTAAAATAATTCCCGCTATTGGTGGTGAATCTGACCTTGCCCAATATTTACAAGTTTTACCTGGTGTAGTGTTCACTGGCGACCAAGGAGGACAGTTGTACATTCGTGGTGGCTCACCTATTCAAAACAAAGTGCTTCTAGATGGAATGATTGTCTACAACCCCTTCCATTCTATTGGTTTGTTCTCCGTTTTTGATACAGACATAATGAGAAATGCTGACATTTATACTGGTGGTTTTGGGGCGCAATACGGTGGTCGTATATCTTCGATTATGGATATCACCACAAGAGATGGAAACAAAAATAGACTAAGCGGAAAAGTAGCAACAAGCTCATTTGGTAGTAAGCTAATGTTAGAAGGACCTCTTTTCAAAAAAGGCGGAAACTCTTCTTTCATTATGTCGGCAAAAACGTCTTACCTTGATAGGAGCTCAAAGACTCTTTACACTTATATTGATACTGCAGGTTTGCCTTACAGCTACACCGACCTTTACGGTAAAATTTCCTTTACAGGTAATAGCGGAAGCAAATGGAGTATGTTTGGCTACAACTATCAAGATAAAGTGAGTTACAGAGATGTATCCAATTTAGGCTGGAAGTCTGGCGGTGTAGGAAGTAATTTTATTCTTATTCCAAGTGGTAATTCTACAATTATTGAAGGTACTTTCGCCTATTCATCCTACCTCATCAAACTGGAAGAAACACTTCTTCAACCAAGGCAAAGTGGGGTTAATGGCTTTAACTTGGGACTTAACTTTAAATCCTTCCAAAACGAAAACGAAATTCAATACGGTTTAGAAATTTTAGGCTATCAAACGGATTTTGATTTCACTAATGCTACTGGCATTCAGATCGAACAAAAAGAAAATTCAACTGAACTTTCTGGATTTATAAGATACAAAGTCAAAAAGGGGAAATTCATTTTTGACCCAGGCGTACGAATTTATAAATACAACTCATTACGTGCTACTTTTGAGCCTAGACTAGGGGCGAAGTTTTTAGCCAGTGAAAGACTACGATTAAAGCTCGCTGCTGGAAAATATTCTCAGAACCTAGTCAGCACCAATTCCGACCAAGATGTGGTGAATTTATTTTACGGATTTTTGTCGGCACCAGATAATTTACCTGACGAATTTAGAGGGGAAGAAGTGGAGAATGGTCTACAAACAGCAAACCATCTTATCTTAGGAATGGAATACGACATTTCTAATAAGGTAGATTTTAATATCGAAGGCTATATCAAAGACTTCACCCAATTAACGAATATTAATAAGAACAAACTTACAGGATCTGATCCAGACTTTATCGTTGAAGAAGGGCTGGCAAAAGGAGTTGATTTTGTACTTAAATACAACGATCCTAAAATTTACTTTTGGCTGGTCTACTCGCTAGGATATATTAGCAGAACTGGAGAGGAAATCACTTATAGCCCTCACTTTGACAGAAGGCACAACGTTAACCTTGTAAGTACTTACCGATTTGGAGCAGATAAGAGTTGGAGTTTTGATGCTCGATGGAATCTTGGCTCAGGCTTCCCTTTTACACAAACGCAAGGCTTCTACCCTAACCTTGATTTCTCTGACGGCATAGACACTGAATACACCTCTGAAACTGGTGGGCTTGGTATTTTATACGCCGGTCTAAACGAAGGGCGTTTGCCTTGGTACCACAGATTGGATATTGCCCTTAAAAAGACCCATGACCTAAGTAAAAACTCAAAGTTTGAATGGAACGTAGGCGTTACCAATCTATACAACAGAGAGAACATATTTTACTTCAACAGAATTGAATATAAGAGAGTAAACCAGTTACCAATTATGCCTAGTGCAGGAATGAGTTTAAGTTTTTAAAAAAAATATATATTCAATTTATTTCATCTTATATTTTACTTTATTTTGCAGACGATAAATTAATTAGTAAAAAACATTCATTTACTCATGAGCAAATCCTCTCCAACTAAGTATATATTCGTTACAGGAGGAGTTACCTCCTCTCTTGGAAAAGGAATTGTCTCAGCATCACTCGGAAAACTTCTTGAAGCAAGAGGTTATTCGGTAACCATTCAGAAGCTAGACCCCTACATTAATGTTGACCCTGGCACAATGAATCCTTACGAGCATGGTGAGTGTTTTGTAACCGATGATGGAGCTGAAACTGATTTAGATTTAGGACACTACGAACGTTTTTTATCAACCTCTACCTCTCAAGCTAATAATGTAACCACTGGTAGAATTTACCAATCCGTTATTAACAAAGAACGAAGAGGTGACTACTTAGGAAAAACCGTTCAGGTTATTCCTCATATTACAAATGAAATAAAAGACCACATTAAAATTCTTGGTCAAACTGGGAAATACGATATTGTTATTACAGAAATTGGTGGAACGGTAGGTGATATTGAATCATTACCTTTCATAGAATCTGTAAGACAGCTAAAGTGGGAAATGGAATCTGATGCTATTAGTATTCACTTAACACTTATACCCTACCTCTCTGCTGCTGGAGAATTGAAAACCAAACCCACTCAAAATTCTGTTAAAAAACTCCGAGAACTTGGTCTTCAACCGGATATATTGGTATGTAGAACGGAGCATCATCTGAATTCTGAAATTAGACGTAAAATTGCTCTCTTTTGTAATGTAGAAAGAGACGCTGTCATAGAGTCAATGGATGCCGAAAGCATTTATGATGTGCCTTTGCTTATGCAGTCCGAAAAGCTAGACCAAGTGTCGCTTCGTAAACTTGGACTGAAAGATGAAACAACTGTCACCCTCAACGAATGGAATTCATTCTTGAGAAAACTCAAAAACCCTAAAGCAACAGTTAATATTGCTGTTGTAGGTAAATACGTTGAGCTTCAAGACGCTTACAAATCTATTGCTGAATCCTTTATACATAGTGGTGCTGCCAACGAATGTAAAGTGAAAGTGAACTGGATTCATTCAGAAGAAATTAATGCCGATAATGTTTCAGAAAAATTACAATCCTATCACGGTTTACTAGTTGCTCCTGGTTTTGGCAACAGAGGAATAGAAGGGAAAATAGAATCTGTAAAATACGCTAGAGAAAATAATGTTCCTTTTCTAGGGATTTGTCTTGGTATGCAGTGTGCCGTTATTGAATACGCTAGAAATGTATTAAAATTAAAAGATGCTCACTCTACAGAAATCAATCCAGACACAACATACCCTGTGATTGATATTATGGAACACCAAAAAGAAATACTCAAAAAAGGTGGAACTATGCGACTAGGGTCTTACGCTTGTAAGCTAGAAGATAAGTCAAAAGCTTTTAATTGCTACAAGAATTCAGAAATTCAAGAACGTCACAGACACCGCTTTGAATTTAATAATGACTATAAAACTCAACTAGAAGAAAATGGAATGAAAACAACTGGAGTAAATCCGGAATCATCTTTAGTTGAAATCGTTGAAATTGACCAACACCCATGGTTTGTTGGTGTGCAGTTTCACCCCGAATATAAAAGTACTGTTGCTAAACCTCAACCGCTTTTTGTCGGCTTTGTAAATGCAGCATTAACCTACTCAAAACAACACTAACTCACATGGATAAAAATTCCTTAACAGGTGTAATCTTAATCGTACTCATTGTAGTTGGCTACAACGCTATGTTTCCTCCAGTTGTGGAAACTGAAACACCACAAGAAGAAAATAATACCACAGTAGTTCTCGAAGAAAAAGAAGAAGTTATTGAACAAAATAGCACTTCACTTTCTTTGGATACTGCATTGGTAAATGAAGCACACGAAAGAAGCTTTGGTGTATTTGCACCTTCTGCAACAGGCTCTGAAGATGCTATAACTGTTGAGAATGAGAAGTTATTATTGAGCATTTCACCTAAGGGTGGTCGAATAATTTCGGCAATCTTAAAAGATTATCAAAGGTCCGACTCTTTACCGCTTAACCTTATTGATAAGGATTCATCTGATTTTAACATTACATTTTTCTCTGAAGGAAACAGAATTATAAACACAGAAGACCTCTATTTTCAAGCTACCAATCAATCTGACCAATCGGTTTCAATGCGATTAATGGCGTCCAATGGGGGTTATCTCGAATACGTCTATAATTTGAGCAATGAAGATTTTATAATGGATTTTCAAATCAATACTGTTGACTTGGAAGACATCATTCCTTCGAACAGAAACGAACTCGAATTAAACTGGACCATCAACCTTCCTCATACTGAAAAGAGTATGGATAACGAAAGGATGTATTCAACAGTTTATTATAAGTACCTCAATGATGATGTGGACTACTTATCCGAAACAAAGGACGATGAAGAAACTTTAGACGGCAGAGCTCAATGGATTGGTCTAAAGCATCAGTTTTTTAGTACGGTGTTCATCAATAATGCTGGTTTTGAAAAACCAACTTCTGTAAGTGCCGTTACCAACGAAGGCTCTGAAAGATTTGTTAGAAAATTATCCTTAGAAACTACACTCCCATACAAGCACCAATCTAGCGAAAGTATTCCACTTCAAATTTATTTTGGACCAAACCACTACGAAACGCTATCCGCTTACGATATGGAACTCGAGCGAATGATTCCACTAGGGTGGGGTATTTTCAGATGGGTAAATAAATACGCTGTCATTCCTATTTTTAACTGGCTAGACAATAGTATCACAAACTACGGTATCATTATTCTTATAATGACCCTGATTATTAAAATGGTACTCGCACCATTTACACTTAAAGCCTACAAATCACAGGCTAAGATGAAAGTCCTAAAGCCTGAGATAGATAAAATTAATGAGAAACATAAGGATAAAGACCCTATGAAGGCTCAACAGGAAACAATGGCTTTATACAAAAAGACAGGAGTAAACCCCTTAGGTGGATGTATTCCAATGCTATTGCAAATGCCCATCCTTTTTGCTTTGTTTAGGTTTTTCCCAGCCAGTATAGAATTGCGTCAAAAATCCTTCTTATGGGCAGATGACTTATCAAGCTATGATTCCGTTTTAAACTTACCATTCGAAATACCATTTTATGGCGATCACGTTAGTTTATTTACCTTATTAATGACCGTTTCTACCATTCTGTATACTAGAATGAACAGCCAAATGAGTGGCCCTCAAATGGCACAGATGAAATGGATGATGTACTTGATGCCTATTATGTTCCTTGGCTTCTTCAACAACTATGCGTCAGGATTGAGTTATTACTATTTCCTTGCTAACATGGTTACTTTCGGACAGCAATTTGTAATGAGAAAATACTTCATTGATGAAGCGGCTATTCTTACGCAAATGGAAAACAATAAAAAGAAACCCGTTAAAAAGTCTAAATTTCAGAAACGTTTGGAAGATATGGCGAAGAAGCAACAAGAGGCTACATCTAAAAGAAAATAAACTAAGGCATTAGTTTAAAAAACAACTGCATCGCCTTTCTTTTATCATCGTTAAGGTGATAGTCTATTATTTCTGTCAGGTATTTTTTCTTGTCAATTTTGGTGTCAAACAAATGGCTTTTACTATCTATTGCCATTTCTAAATTATCAATACCATACTCTAAGGCTTTGCAAAAAGCCAATTCTTTTTCTTCTTCTAATGGCGTGTTACTTACCCAGCAAGCGAAAACGAAAGGTAATGAGGTGAACTTTTTCCATTCCTCAGATAAGTCATATATGTATTCGAAAGAATCGCGATAGGCATTAGCTCTATCACCGATGATAACTCCTGCCGTTCGACCACCTATTTTTTCTTCAAAGGATTGTTCTCCGTCAATAAATTTAGGGCTTATATCCCAAAACTTCTGACATAATATTTTCGCCAAAGCATTAGATGTTTTGGAATGATAATCTAAATAAATGGTTTCAATTTCTTCTAACGGACGGTCGCTAAATAAACAAACCGTTTGAACAGATCCATCGCTAGAAATACAGAATGGACTTATTATTTTTGAATAGTCTAATTGCGGTATTACAGCTACTGGTACTAATGCCAAATCCACTTCCTTATTCAATAGCTGAGTAGCACAATGAGAAGGAATAGCAGTAGAAATTTCCATATCTAATCGGCTATTTTCCAGGCCATAAACAAAAGGAATACTATTAAGGTAAGATACTGAGCAAACTTTCAAAGTAAGGAGTTATTATTAAACAAAATTCATAGAGAAGATAGGCACAAACGACAAGCTTAAGCACTAAGCCTCCAATAAAACCAATTAAAGCTCCAGAAGCTATCTTCAAGACTTTAATCATATCCTCTTTCTCATCCATATAAGCACCTATAAAAGCTCCCGTAAAAGAGCCAATTATAAAGCCAAATGGAATAGGTACAAATATACCTACAAACAAACCAATCATTGTACCGTTAATGGCTTTTTTAGTGCCACCAAATTTCTTAACGCCATAGACTTGCAGCCAAAAATCAGCTATCGTTACCGCTATAACTATTCCAGCCCACTGAATTAAAAAAGACTCTTCAAATTTATAGTTTGTAAATATTGATAGGATTAGTAAGGCTACATAAGCTAAAGGAGGTCCTGGAATTACAGGTACGAAGCAGCCTAATAAACCCAACAGTAAAAGAACGACGCAAACAATTATGATTAATGTTGTCATAGCACAAAAATATTAAAGGTTTTTCGATTAAAGTTTTTAAAGTGATTAATATTTCATTAAACTTGTTGTATTAATATTTATTTCAAAAAAAATGAAAACATTATACTCAATCGCTTTATTTCTCTTTTCAACGACTCTTTTACAGGCTCAATTTTCGTTTACTGATGATTTCGAATCTTACGGTATAGGAGATTACATCGGAGAAGCCGATACATTATGGACAACTTGGTCTGGAACAACAGGTGGTGCAGAAGATGCTCAAGCTACTATTGAAAATGCATTTAGCGGTACTCAATCAATTTATTTCTCTTCCTCATCCGCAAACGGCGGTCCTCAAGATGTAGTTTTGCCTTTTGGTGAAGTTTTTGATGAGGGTGATTTTGAATTTTCATCTCGATTTTTCGTTAATGGTGGAGCATATTTTAACATTCAGGCTGAAACTACTATAGGGAATACATGGGCTGTAGACTGTAATATGAATAACGATGGAACAATTGTCTTTTCAACTGGCGGTGGCGGTACTGTTTTCTTAAGTTCTACCTACCCAACAGGGGAATGGTTTAAGCTGGATATAAAAATTAACTTAACACTAAACGACTGGGAGGTATTTATTAATGACAATTCAATTGGTTCGTTCTCAAATACTATTAATGAAGTAGCCTCTTTGGATTTATTCCCTCTTAATGGTCATTCATTTTTTGTAGACGATGTAATGGTTTCTCACGAACCATTTAATCCTGTTGGCATCAATGCTAT
Organism: Flavobacteriales bacterium; assembly: GCA_002862585.1. GTDB lineage: Bacteria > Bacteroidota > Bacteroidia > Flavobacteriales > UBA7312. Next base: position 15,071 of record PKDP01000082.1, read on the forward strand.
TTTAACGGATTTAACTATTCCTACTTATGTGCAAATTCCTGCAGATATAGATATCGAAGGGAGCATTCTAAACTATGGAGCTGAAACTATTACCTCAATGGACATTGTTTGGACAGACGGAACAAATTCATACACCGATAATGTTAGTGGGTTATTAATCCCTACACTAGGTACTTATGATTTTACACATGCAGATCAATTATCAATGACTACTTTAGACACCGCAAATATTAGCGTTTCTATTGAAAATATAAATGCTGGAGAGGATGTTGATATTTCTAATAATACCATTAATTTAACTGTAATTAGTGTTGAATTTGTAGCTCAACGCATTACCTTATTCGAACACTTTACGAGTAATACTTGCGGGCCTTGTGCTAGCTTCAACCCAGGCTTCCAAACACTACTTGATGCAAATAATGTTAATGACATGTCAAATGCTAAGGTCGGTGCAATTAAATATCAGGTGAATTGGCCAGGTAGTGCTGACCAATCGTTTAATGCAGATGTTGGTTCTAGAGTTTCTTATTACAATGTACAAGGTGTACCATCGGCTCACATTGACGGCTTATCTACAAGTAGCTCACAGGAAGAAATAGATGAACATGCGGCGGTACCAGCTTTTTTAAAGATTGAAGGTACTGCAGTAGCAACTGAAGGAACAGACTTGGATGTAGAAGTCACCGTAACCTCTTATGACGACTACCCCAACGCTAGTATTCACATCGCTATTGTAGAAGATGAGTATAACAATACCTTTGGTACAAATGGCGAAAGTGAATTTTTCCAAGTTATGAGAAAAATGCTACCAAATGGTGAGGGAACTACTGCCGACTTGACTAATGGAAATAGCGTTACGGTAAGCGAATCAGCAACATTTGCTGTCGGCAACGTTACGGCGGATTCTTACAGACTGTGGGAAGGGCTAGGGAATTGTAGAGTAGTTGCATTTGTACAAGATGAAGACAGTAAAGAGGTACTTCATGCAGCATTAATAGAAATCACTGGTGATTTAGAAGTAACGCCTAGTTGGGATTGTGTAGCTGATGCTTGTGTTGATCCTGGAACTGGAGATGGTGAGTTCTCTTCATTAGCGGACTGTGAAACTGAATGTGTGTCGACTAGCATATCTGCTTGGGAAGACTTAAACATTCAGCTAATGCCAAACCCAGCAAAAGATAACTTATCTGTTTCCTTAAACTCTAATTCTGAAAAACTGAATTTGAGCATCCTATCAATGACAGGGCAAAAGGTATTAGATAAAAACTACGGTATCTTAACTGGCGAACAACTATTACCATTAGATATTAGTAACTTATCTCCTGGCTTCTACATGCTGAAAGTTCAGCTAAACGATAAGACCTCCATTCATAGGTTTATCAAACAATAAATCTTCTTGAATAGAATTTTAAAACAGTCCAACTTTAGTTGGGCTGTTTTTTATTGCCTAAATTCAAAAAGTGTAAATTTGCAGCATTCAATACTAATACCTCAAGATTAATGTCATTATCTGCTTTAACCGCAATTTCTCCTATAGATGGTCGATACCATTCAAAAGCCAATGAACTCAGTGCTTTCTACTCCGAAGCTGCACTAATAAAATACAGGCTCAGAGTAGAAGTGGAATACTTTATTTCATTATGTGAATTGCCTCTGCCACAACTGGAAGATTTTGATTCAGATTTGTACGACTCATTAAGAGACATATATCTGAAATTTGACAATAAAGATGCTCAGAAAATAAAAGATATAGAAAGCATTACGAATCATGATGTTAAAGCCGTTGAATACTTTATAAAAGAACGTTTTGAGAAACTCAAAATAAGTAAATACAAAGAGTTTATCCATTTTGCCTTGACTTCACAAGACATAAACAATACAGCGACCCCTCTTCTCATCAAAGAATCTGTTGAAGAAGTGTACGTTCCTAATTACATGGAATTGCTAGATAAACTCATCAGTTTAAAAAATGAATGGGCAGCTATTCCATTATTGGCACGAACACACGGTCAGGCTGCATCTCCTACTTTACTAGGTAAAGAAATAATGGTATTTATCGAACGCCTTGAGCGACAGATAGGTTTATTAAATATGGTGCCTTTTTCAGCGAAGTTTGGAGGAGCAACAGGTAATTTTAACGCCCATCATATTGCTTACCCAGAGATTGATTGGGTCTCTTTTTCCAACGATTTTGTGGATAACAATTTAGGTCTAGACCGTTCACAAGTTACTACTCAGATTGAACATTACGATAACCTCGCTGCTTTGTTTGATAATCTTAAACGAATTAATACCATTCTCATTGATTTAAGCCGTGATGTATGGACCTATATATCAATGAATTACTTCAAGCAAAAGATTAAAGAAGGTGAAGTAGGTTCATCGGCAATGCCACACAAAGTAAACCCTATTGACTTTGAAAATGCTGAAGGAAATTTAGGAATAGCAAATGCTATCTTCGAACACCTTTCTTCAAAACTTCCTGTATCAAGGCTTCAAAGAGACCTTACGGACTCTACTGTTTTGAGAAATGTAGGTGTGCCTATGGCTCACACATTACTTGGATTTAAATCTATTTTAAAAGGTTTGAACAAACTGATTTTGAACGAATCTGCCATTCATGCTGACTTAGATGACAACTGGGCTGTAGTAGCCGAAGCCATTCAGACTATTCTAAGAAAAGAAGGCTATCCTAAACCTTATGAAGCACTTAAGGAGTTAACACGAACGAATAGTGTAATTGAGAAATCTACTCTAGCAGTATTTATAGAAGGTTTGGATATCAGCGATGACCTCAAAGACTACTTAAAAGGTATTTCTCCCTTTAACTATACTGGAATAGAAAAACTTTAATTGACTTTGTACTTAGCAAGGTAATCTGACCAATTCCAGATAAAATTGCTCATTAAGTCTGTCAACTCTTGTAGAAATACGGGGTTAGGCTCATTCTGATTTTTCAGTAAATCGCCTTGAAACTCATTAAGGTTATACTTAACAAATATGGACTTAGCCATGGCTTTTTCAATACTTATATCTTCTGAGTATTGCTCTTTGAAGAACTCTTCATAGTCCAAAAACATATCACGAACTAAATCCTCTTCCATGTCGAAAAAGCCAATCAACTCATTCAGACTAGCGTGGTGTAAGCGATGAACAACTTCATCATCAAAGTGATTATATAGAGAGTGATTATTTGCAGCAAAGACAATCATCAAAAACCAGTTTGTATCCTCCAGTTTTAAATTGGGAGATTCTTCAAATTTTCGGTTATCATTTACGAACTCAATGATTTCAGTAAAGCCCAATTCGATTACTTCAAATAGGGTTTTGGTATAAACCACTGCCAATTCCTGAATTGACACTTTCTCTTTCTTGTTAAAGCCAAATATTTTCAACATATACCGCTAAGTTAAACTAAAATTCTTTTTAACTATTTCTAGCACTTCATCACCGATAGACAAACAAGCAGTTGCGGCGGGTGAAGGAGCATTCAAAACGTGAATACTATTGCCTTTACATTCTATTTTGAAATCATCAAAAACGTCTCCATCAGCACCTAATGCCATAGCCCTTACTCCACTTCGTCCTTCAACAATGTCGTCCATCATTAACGAAGGTATTAATCCATTTAGTTCTTTCAAAAATAATCGCTTAGAAAATGCTCTTTTATATTCTTTCAGTCCAAATCTCCAATGCTTGAAAAACAATTTCCACGTCCCTTTGTAAAGTAAGGCTTCCAAAGTATCTCTGAAATTAAAGTCTGTTTTGCCATAGCCTTCTCGTTTGAAGGTGAAAACCGCATTTGGTCCACACTCGATAGTTCCGTCAACCATTCTAGTAAAGTGAACACCTAAAAAAGGAAATTCTGGGTTTGGCACAGGGTAAATTAAGTTTTTGACTTTATATTTTCCTTTCTCAGACAAATTGTAATAATCACCTCTAAAACCGACAATCCTTACGTCCGAATCAACCTTATCTTTTTGTGCCATTCTATCAGAAAACAAACCTGCACAGAATACTTTTTTTCGAACATTAAAACGTCCTTTGGAAGTATATATAGTATCCTCATTAAAAGATTTGACCTCACAAGAAGTAATGATTTGACTGTTAGGGTTTATCTCTCTAATCAGCTCCGCAAGTTTGTTGGTTACACCTACAAAATCAATTATCCCCGACTCAGGCACCCACAAAGCTGCTACACCCTCAACATGGGGTTCAATTTCTTTTAGTCTTTCTTTAGAAATCTTTTCTAAGCCAATGAGTCCATTAGCCTTGCCTGTTTCATAAATTCCGTCCAGTCTATTCAGTTCCTCATTATCAACAGCCACGACTACCTTACCACAGACGTCGTGATTAATATCGTATTTTTTAGCAAAGTCAACCAATTGCTTTCTACCGTTCACACAATTTTTAGCCCTAAAAGAGCCTGGCCTGTAATAGAGTCCTGAATGAATTACTCCCGAATTTCGACCAGTCTGATGAGCTGCTAAAAGGTCTTCTTTCTCCAAGACTAAAAGATTCAGATGAGGATACTCTTGTTGAATTTTGTAAGCAGACGAAAGCCCTACAATTCCACCGCCAATAATAGCTATATCAGATTGTACAGTCTTGTTTACCATTCAAAAACTCTTGAAATATTAAAGCCAAAATAGATATCCCCTTCAAAAAAATCACCACTGGTTTGTGTTAAAAATACATGCTCGTTCATTCCTCTTGAATTACTCAAATGCAGAGAGAAAACGTGACCACCAGTTTCTATATCAAAACCTAAAGACAGCATATTTTGGTGTGTCAATGGCATTTTACTTAGAGCATAAAAATACTCTCCGTTAACGGTTACTCTTTTTGATAGTTTGTATCGCCCTCCCAATCCTAAAAATAAGGGATCTGCAGAAGTCCCAAATGCAAATGTATTCAAGTGGACATGTGTTGGCAAAACGATTGCTGAAAACTTAGAGCTAAACTTTCGTGCTATGATAAGCTGATTGGCAAAGGATAACTGATTGAGAAAATCATAATCCGCTTGTTGCCTTAACGATTCGGATGGGTGTGCTAAAAACAATACTGAAAAGACAGACAATACTACTGGAGATTTTTCGCTTTGATTCAAAAGCTTTCCTTTTACCGATGCATCGTATTGTTTGTTGGTAGAACTACGCCCTACACTCACAGCAATTCGGTCGGAAACACCATAGTCTAAACCCATTCTCACTTGAGAATTATCTAGTCCCCAAAGATTATAAAAGCCAGAGTTTAAAGTCCCAAAACGGTGTTGGATTAAAAATTTGAACTCTCCTATTGATGATTGTTTAGAGGACTGAGCATTTACTACTCTACTATCTTTAAATAAGGAACTGACAACTTTGGGCTCAGCATTTTCCTCATTCAATAGGCTCAATAAATCTTGACCAAACGAAAATTGGGCGGTTGCCAAAAGCATCAGTAGTATTAATCTATTCATTGGAGAGTTTTTGAAGTTTCATCTCGATGTTCACATTTATTACCTCGGCAATTTTATACATCATAATTTTTGGAATATCAATATTGAAATCATCCAATACAATATCAAATTGCGAACTAATGTTCAGCTTTTCATCTTTCAACGAAATGGTAGCCGTCATATTCATTTGACGGTTTATACCATGAAGAAGAAAATTTCCACTTACATCAATAGATTGTTCTTTTGACATGTCTAGTGCAGAAATATCAGAAATAACGCCAGTAAATGTCGAATTGGGGAATTTCTCGCTTTCCATATAACTTTCGTTAAAGTGTTCTTGCATAAGAGAGTTGGGGAAAACAAAATCTTCAATCATTATTTGAAAGGCAAAGCCTCCTGTTCTTAAGTCAATAACTCCAGTTGCTTTATTATTTACAGCTTCAATATTTTCTATTGGTGCTTCGGAAAAAAAACTCACATCACCTTCTTTACTCAAGTATTGCTGAGCAAAAATATGTGATGAAAAAAGTAAACAAACTAAGATTAAACGCATATAACAAAGATACTAAATCTATGGGCTTTTATACTTTTTTCAAAAAAAGGTATCCACAACTAAATAACAAAATCACTAACAATAAACCAGCTTGTTGAGTGTTGAAAAAAGAAGTTGCCATACCAAACAATAATGGCCCAAGAAAAGCCGTAGCTTTTCCTGAAAAGGCATAAAAACCAAAAAATTCATTTCTATTTTTTTCAGGCGTAATTCGTGCCATCAAAGAACGACTAGATGATTGATTAGGACCTGAAAAGAGACCAATAAAAATGGCTGCTATCCAAAACAAGCTTTTTGAATTGAACCATTGAGGGATAGCACTACCTCCAAAAATAAGTTCAAATAATCCTGGAAGTTCAGGTGACAAAACAGCTATGAGACAAGCTATTGCTAAAAAAATAACACTCCAATTGACTACTTTTTTGCTACCTACACTATCGTCAAAATACCCAAAAATAAATGCCCCGAGTCCAGCCAATACATTTAGGACAATTCCTAAAATCATAATCTCTTCAAATGAAAAACCCACAGTAGTAGAAGCATATATTCCTCCAAAAGCAAAAATAGTTACCAAAGCATCGTTGTAAAACAAACGGGCTATCAGAAAACGATAAATCGTTTGATGGTCTTTTACTTTTAGAAAGGTGTTTTTTAATTGCTGAAAGGCTTGTTGCAATACAGTTTTGAGAGGTGCTGTCTTATTGTTATTCGTTTCTTTAACACCGAAAATTAAAGGCATGCTAAAGACAAAAAACCATGCCGCAACCAACAAATTAGTTGCTCTTATATGTTCACCACTATCAATATCAAAACCAAATATTGGGGTTTCGGTCTGCACCAAAAACACTAGAGATAATGCTAAGGCTATCAGCCCACCCAAATAGCCCAAACCCCAAGCCAGACCAGATGTTTTGCCCATTCTTTTTTCTGAAGATATATCGGGTAAATATGCATTGCAAAAAACTGTTCCTATCTCGAAACTGATATTAGCAATCACAAACAACAGTAAGGCGTATATCACTTGCCCTTCAATAGGAAAAAAGAGTAAGGCTGTAGCACAAACACAAATGAAAGTAGAAATGGTCATTATCTTTTTTCTAGCACCTACCCCATCGGCAATAGCTCCCAAAAAAGGTGAAATACACGCCACGACAATAGCTGTTAGTGATACTGCCCAAGACCACCATTGTGTCCCTTCTATTTCTGTAGGTGCTATTGATGTTGTAAAATAAGTACCATAAACAAAAGTGACTACCAAAGTAGTAAAGGCTGAATTGGCAAAATCATACAATGCCCAAGACCAAATAGTCGCTTTATTATCTTTTTTGAACATGGTATCGAATGTACAATTAAAAATGGAATATTAATTAGAGAATTTTAAAGTTCAATCCACTGAAAAACCTACTTTTGCGGACTTAATCAAAACAGTATTTCATTGAGCAAGTTTAGATTTATTGACAAAACAAACGGAAGTGTAAAAGACGATATTCTTTCAGGACTTACCGTAGCTCTTGCACTTGTACCAGAGGCTGTAGCCTTTGCATTTGTAG
>PKDP01000046.1 GCA_002862585.1 Flavobacteriales bacterium
TACTAATGATTTTAAAGGTGTTATTCTTTCAGGAAGTCCTTTTTCTGTACGTGATGAAAACGCACCTATACCCAATCTTAATGGTATAAAAGGAGTCTTGCCACTTTTAGGAGTTTGCTATGGCGCTCAACATTTAGCAAAGATAAATGGGGGTGAAGTACTTCCTTCAAAAATTAGAGAATATGGAAGAGCTAATCTTTCTTTCGTGAACCATTCCAATCCTTTATTTACTGGTATTTCTGAGGGATCTCAAGTCTGGATGAGTCATGGGGATACCATAACTTCACTGCCAGAATTATGTGAAATTATAGCTTCAACAAAAGATGTTCAAGTAGCTGGTTATCAGTATTATAACGAAAAAACATTTGCTATTCAGTTTCATCCAGAAGTATACCATTCAACAGATGGTAAAACCTTACTTTCAAACTTTTTAGTCAATATCTGTAAATGCTCACAAGACTGGACGCCAGACTCATTTGTTCAGCGTACAATTGATGAATTAAAAGCTAAATTAGGAGACGATAAAGTGGTGCTTGGTTTGTCTGGAGGAGTGGACTCAACAGTTGCTGGTGTACTTCTAAACAAGGCAATTGGAAAAAATCTATACTGCATTTTTGTTGACAACGGATTACTTAGGAAAGGCGAGTTTGAAAGCGTTTTAGAACAGTACAAGGGTATGGGCTTAAACGTTAAAGGTGTAGATGCTAAGAGTCGTTTCTATGAGGTTTTAGATAGTATTAGTGAGCCTGAAGCTAAGCGTAAAGCTATTGGAAATAAATTCATAGACGTATTTGATGATGAAGCCCATTTAATAGAAGATGTTAAATGGTTAGCACAGGGAACAATATATCCTGATGTTATTGAATCGGTTTCTGCTACTGGCGGACCGTCAGCAACCATTAAATCACATCACAATGTAGGTGGTTTACCTGATTATATGAAACTAAAGGTTGTTGAGCCATTAAACACATTATTCAAAGATGAAGTGAGGAGAATTGGTCGCTCTATGGATATTGATGATAAACTTTTAGGGAGGCATCCATTTCCTGGTCCTGGTCTAGCCATCAGGATTTTAGGTGATATAACGCAGGAAAAAGTAAGGATTTTACAAGAAGTTGATCATATTTTCATCTCTAACCTTATTTCAGAAGGCTTGTACGATAAAGTATGGCAAGCTGGTGCAATTTTTCTACCCGTTCAATCCGTTGGGGTAATGGGTGATGAACGCACCTATGAAAATGCTGTGGCACTAAGAGCAGTAGCTTCTACAGATGGTATGACAGCAGATTGGGTTCATTTGCCATATGAGTTTTTGGCAAAAGTTTCCAATGAAATAATTAATAAAGTAAAAGGAATAAATAGAGTGGTGTACGATATAAGTTCCAAGCCACCAGCTACTATCGAATGGGAATAATATTTTTTCAATATGTTAGTTACTATATTATGGGTGTAATCAGGTTGATTTTTGTTTTGTCTTTACTTTGTTTGAGTATAATTTCAAATTCACAAACTAAAGACACCATAATCGATGGAAAACCCTTCGTTATTCACACAGTTGAACCAAGAGAAACACTATACGGAATCTCAAGATTATACAATGCCGAGTTAAATGACTTGGTTGTTTCTAACCCTGTAGTAATTCAAGGTCTTCAAATTGGCTACAAACTATTAGTACCTCTAAGAAAACCTCATTTAGAAAAAAAAGAATCTGTTTTAGTTCCACCTTTTAAGGAAGATACTTTTCGAATTAACAGAATTACTGAATATTTTTTTAGTACAGATACACTTGCTATCGATAGTAATGCTGTATATATCAGTTCATATATAGATACGTCTTTGTTGCGAGTAGCTGTTATCTTACCCTTTTACCTTGATTTAAACGATTCCCTTAAGTCGAATAATGCAAAGCATATAATTTACCCTAAGTCTGAAACAGCTCTTGATTTTTACTTTGGTTTTAAATTAGCAATAGATTCCTTAGAAAGCCTGGGGCATAACATTGATTTAAAGACATATGATGCTCCAAACGATTCAGTATTTGAGTCTATATTAAGCCAAAATTTACTATACGACAGAGAATACATTTTTGGACCAATTTATATCAGAAAATTTGAAGAATTAGCAAAATATTACGGTTACGATAAAAACAAAAAGTTAATCTCTCCACTATCTTACAAAAGTGTTCAAGGGAACTACCACAATGTTTTTCAGACTGTACCATTATCAGAAGTTCAATTGGATACATTGATTGAAAATTTATTATTTAAATACAGAAACGACCAAATAATTATTCTTGGTCATAGTAATGAGGAGAATCTGTATTCCTACTCCAAAAAGAAATTAAGTAAATTTATATTACAAAAGAGATGTGAGCCCTTTATGATTAGTGAAGAGCAATTAGAAGACCGTGATTTTCTAAAATCTAAATTAAGAGTAGACCGAAACGTTTTACTTATACCATCGAATAACCGTTCTTTTGTAAGTAGATTGTTACCAATGCTAGGCAGCATGCAGGACACTTCTTTCACGGTATACGGTTTAGACTCATGGAATAGGTTTAATAACCTAGATTTTGATGATTTAGAAAAGCTTAATGTTCATATGCCTAGAAATTTCACATATCAAAATAGCGATTTATATTCAACCTTTCTCAAAAAATTCTACGATTCATACTATTCTTATCCTAATAAATATGCTTTTTCTGCATATCAGCAAGCACTGTATTTTTTATCCAATGATTTTCAAAAACTGATGTTCTTCAGTTCATTCAACAATTCTAATTTGAAATCTAATTTCAGATTTGATATCACTCAATTTAAAAACTATCAGCAAATTTTAGCTAATTAGTAATTGACTTCCGATTAAATCCTTTGAAATAAAAGGTAATTATTGAGTATCTTTGTTCCCAATAAACATGCTAACCTTAACAGTTGAACCTTTTCAAGTACATATCTATTGTTTTATTATTTACATTCTCATTTGATGTAAAATCCCAGGTATTTACATCCAGTGAAGTTAGTACTATACCATATTTTAACTTCACCTATTCTGAAATTGAGGTTACTGGAATTTCTCCAATTAATTGTGATTTTACGGTTTGCATTGATGTTAGTCATGATAGAATTGCAGATGTCGAAGTTGCTTTGATTGCTCCCAGTGGCACATATGTTTATTTAGCTTTCGATAATGGAGGTTTAGGTGATGATTATATAAACACTTGTTTTAGTATGAGCGCATCAGTAAATATAACTGATGGTACTCCTCCATTTACAGGAGATTATATTCCACAAGAAGACATGTCTGTTTTTAATGGTGAATCTGCCATAGGCATATGGCAGCTAGCTGTTTTAGATGATCAATCAGGAGTTACAGGTACTCTAGATGGGTGGTCAATTGATTTTAGTTGTGTGACATCAGATTGTGAAGCAGGTGAAGAAGAATTTGTATTAAATTTATTTGATTCATTTGGAGATGGTTGGGATCATGGTAATGGTCATTTGGTTACAATTGATGATATTGACTATGGAGGTTTTGAATTTGTAACAGGCACTAGCTTTAGCTATATAATATGTCTCGACACTAGCCAATGTTACGATATAACTTTTACTGATGGCGGTTTGTGGGAAGGCGAATGTTCCTTCAATATTGAAACTTTAGACGGTACAGTTTTATACTCAGGTGACTACCTTATAGAAGATGATAATTTTGGTGATTGTACTACGCCTTCAAATTGCGATGATGGTGAAGGAGAATTTACATTAAATCTATTTGATTCATGGGGAGATGGTTGGGATCATGGTTCTGGTCATTTAGTTACAATCAATGGTGTTGATTATGGAGGTCTTGAGTTTGTTACTGGAACTAGCTTTACTTATGATATTTGTCTTGATACGGCTGAGTGCTACGAAATATCATTTACTGATGGAGGTCTATGGGAGGATGAGTGTTCGTTTAATATTCAATCAGTGGATGGGACCATACTTTATTCAGGCGATTATTTAATTGAAGATGAAATCTTTGGTGAAGGCTGTGGATGTACTGATCCAGCAGCTTGTAATTATGACCCTAACGCCTTACAAGATGATGGCAGTTGTGTAGTTTCTCCACTTGATGTTTCTTCATGTGAAGAGCTATTTTGTGCTTCTCAAGTTGGAGAACAAGTTGCTAGCCAATACATTGGTACAAATGTTAATTATTTAACTGTTGAAATTGATGAAGAAGGGGTGTTAAATGAACTTTTCTATGATGTTAATTGGCATAGTCATGGGTGGGGGAATATTAATTTTAATATCAATAATGCAACCATTGATTTATTTAATGAAAACGGAGTACTGATTGAAAACCTAGCAGTTATTGGAAATAATGTTGCAACAACTTCGTATCAAAATTTTTCAGCTACAATAGCAACTGCTATTAATGTTTTTCCAGGCTACACAATTCAAGTAACTATCAATAGTCCAAACTGGGGTTTAGGAACCTGGGATTCATATGTAAATCAAGCTATAATATCCTTTACAGTTGAAACGGAAGAGCTTATTAATTTCGGAACAAGCTCTGTTGAGATTTGTTCTAATGAGGGATTGGTAAACCTGTATGATAACATCCCAGTACCAATGCAGAACACTGGTAGTTGGTCTCCAACATTAGCGAATGGTTCATTAGGAACATTTAATCCTTTAGTGGATACGGAACAAACATATACCTATGAAGTAGTAACTTCTTGTATCACTCAGACAATAAATATTGATGTATCAGTAATTCCATATTTGTTGGCTGGGACTAGTACTATTCTAGAAATCTGTCCAAACGATGAAGAAGTTAATTTATTCGATTTACTAGGTAGCGGTGCAAGTCAATTAGGGAGTTGGTCACCAGCTTTATCAAATGGCTTTCAAGGAACATTCAATCCTATTACTGATGCTCAAACTCAATATACATATACTGTAGAAAGTCAATGTGGTATTTCAACAGCTAACGTAGATGTTCAATTTTTTGATTTAGCTTTTCCATCGACAGTTGATATAGCACTTTGTAATGAAAATACTCCAACAGCATTATTTAATCAAATTACTACTGTAAATACAACGGGTAGTTGGTCAGGACCTTCGTCTTTGTCTGATGGGGTTTCACCAGAACATTTTGGGTTTTTCAACCCTACCATTCACTCTGAAGGGATTTATTCTTATTCTGTGGATAATGCATTTGGGTGTGAGGAAGACTTTCCAGTAAATGTGTCAATAATAAATGAAGAATTAAATGCAGGTACAGATACTATAGTTCAGATTTGCTCGAATGGAGAAAGTATAAACTTATTTGACTTCATCAATGATGCAGATGTAACAGGTTTATGGCAACCTAATTTAGATAATGGTCACTTAGGGACTTACAATCCAGCAACAGATGCTCCAGGAAGTTTTATTTATACCGTAACAGGTGAGTGCTCTAGTGTGAATGCTGAGGTTTTTGTCAATCAGATACAAATTGATGCCCCAGAAATTAACTTTGATGAAGTAGGCGACAGTGATAACGTTTGTTTTGGGTCTACTTCTGAAATTTATTCTACACCTAATTCACCCACTTCTAATTATTTATGGACGGTTTCAGTTGGAGGTGTAATTGTTGGAGATGCCACAACATCAACACTAGAAGTTGATTGGTCCAATTCGACCGTAGAAAATATTACTGACGCTATTACGCTAACAGAGTCTTATGATGGCTGTTCATACTCATCTAGTATTGACGTTGAAATTATAGCAAATCCGATTCCTAATTTGAGTGTTGATGATAACGAAATATGTATTGGTGAAAGCATTCAGTTTTCTGCTTCTGCTGGATATGCAGATTATAATTGGTCTAATAATGCCCTAAATCAAAATACATTTGCGTACACACCATCTTCATTAGCTGATAACCAATTTTCATTAACTGTAACAGGCGATGCTTTGTGCACTACCACATCTACGGTTTCAATAACTATTCATAATTTACCAGTTGTTGATATAACTGTATCTGAGGATGAGATATGCTCTGGTGAAAGTTTAGAGGTGACAGCGACTGCAGGTTTAGAAAGTTATAATTGGACACCAAATGATATTATCAATAGTGGGGGGACATATTTACCTAATGACAATCAAACCGATTATAGTGTAACTGTTTCTGATGTTAATGGATGTGTAAATTCAACTTCTGAAAACATAGTAATTTTCCCAATCGCTGAAATCGGACTTGAAGTTGATGAAGAGACTATCTGCATAGGTGATGATATTCAGTTATCTGCTAATCTTGGATTTAACAATTACGATTGGTCAAATACTACTCAAAATACAAATGCATTCACCTTTATACCTAGTTCCTTGAGCGATAATCAATTTACTCTAACAACAACTGGAATAGGAGGGTGTAATTCGAGTGAATCAATTTCTATTACTATCAATGATTTGCCAGTAGTAGATATTGCTCTTTCTGAAACAGAAATTTGTTTGGGTGAAAGTATTGATGTGACTTCTACACCTTTTTTAGTCTCATACACTTGGATCCCAACCTCATTAAGTGGTTCTGCAGGTACAATTACACCACAAATCAATCAAACGTTTTATAGTGTGGTTGCTACAGATAACAATGGTTGTGTCAATACGAATTCAGCTTCTTTAATCATTAATCAGATTGATGAGGTTGATATATTAGTGAACGGAAGCCCAACACGAACTATTTGTATAGGCGAGGAAATTCAGCTATCAGCTACTCAAGGCTTCACAACATATTCTTGGTACCCAAGCAGTGTAAGCTCAGCGTGGACTACAGATTATGAAGGAACATATGTTCCAGTCAGTTTATCAGACAACCAATTCACTTTGTCAGTTTCCAATGAGTTTGGATGTCAAACGTCATCCATTTTAAATATAACCGTTAAAGAAATACCAACCCCAGCAGCTATTGGCTTCTAAAAGAATAACAGATGATTAAAAGAATTGTATTCATAGTATTATTCGCGTTTAGCTTACCGACTTTTGGTCAGCAGGCATACTTCTGTGAAGGCGATTCAATCATTGTGTTCAAAGCCGCACCAGGCGATTCTGAAAACCTTGTTGAGTGGGATTTTATTTTAGATAATGGGGCAGAGATAGTTGGTTTAATTAATGAGGATAGTTTAAAGGTAAAGTTTACCAATCCTGGGGATTATATTCTGCAGTTTAGAGAATACGGTTCGCCAACATGCTACACTGCGGTTGAGAAAGAAATTAAAGTGTTTGAAAACCCTACTGCTCATTTCACCTCTGATGAAGTGTGTATTGATGATACCGTTAATTTTATTAATACCTCATCTATTCCTGCTGGATTACAAAACTCTGTTTGGAGAATTGGTAATCAAACTTTTGATGCTTTTAATTTTGATTATAAATTTTATGAGTTGGGGGACTACCTTATAGAGCTTTCAATTACTGACAATAATGGTTGTTCAGATAGACAATCGTTAACTTACAGCTTACTTGAACCACCAAGAGTTGACTTTTATTTTTCTCCAGAACACCCTACGACTTTAGATCCTGAGGTTTCTTTTGTAAATATATCTGCCTCAGGAAATGGGGTATGGACTATTGATGGCGACACTCTATTGACCGATTGGCAGCCAAGCTTTACCTTCGATACTGCTGGTTGGCATACTGTTGACCTTGTAGTTGTGGATGAACAAGGTTGTATAGATTCTATCTCTAAAAATGTTCTTGTTGAATCAGAGATTATATTTTTTCTTCCAAATACGTTCTCTCCTGATGGTGATGGGCTAAACGACACCTATGGAGCGAAAATCTTTAATATTGAGCGTTATCAATCCTTCCAATTTGAAGTATATAATCGATGGGGAGAAATTATATTCTACTCTAACAACCCTGAATATGAATGGGATGGTAAAACGAGTAAAGGTACTGACGCCATTATGGACAAATACAGCTGGTCCTTGAAACTAACTGATGAGTTGGGTAAAGAAGTCAGAAGCTTTGGGACTGTAAATTTATTAAGATAATTATCTTAAATCAATCACGTCAACTTCTGGATACTTTGCTAAATCAAACTTAAAGAAGCTACTGCTGAACTTTTTATTAGGAATGAACGATTTGATAATGTAGGAGTATAAACTTCCCCGTTTGTCAACCATTACAAAAGAACTAATTTGCATTTCAGCTTTATCAATAAATAATTCTACTCTGGAAAAAGCACCGCTTTCTTCTGGGAATAAGTTGATTTGGTAGTTTTTAGAATCTTCTTTTACAAATTGGTATTTGTATCCTTCCTCGTAAATGGTGAAAATTTTAGATGGACTAATTTCATTTTCCTCCTCATCCTCTTCGGAGATATTAACCTCTTCTTCATCCTTTAGGTATATCCAATTAGTTTCACCATCAGAAATAATAGTCTGAGCGTCTAGTTCAAGTTTAAAGGCATCACCCTGAAGGTATATAATCCCGCTTTGTGATTCGTCAATGTCAGCAACTGTACTCGATAAATTATTAGTGAAATGAGCCTCTATTGAAGAGTAAGCACTTGTTTTTTCGCTTAGCTTATCAAGTATGGATTTTGCTCTTTCATCTTGACCTAAAGAGAATAATGGTAAAAGTATTGAAAATAATATTAGCTTTTTCATAAGTTGGGATTGTTTAAATTTCTTAATACTTCTTCTAACGCCATTTCATCATGAATTAGTACTTGACGTGCCTTACTTCCTTCAAAAGGGCCTACAATTCTTGCAGCTTCCAGTTGGTCAATGATACGGCCAGCACGATTATAACCCAGTTTTAATTTTCGTTGAATGAGTGAAGTAGAACCAGACTGATGTTGTACAATTACTTTAGCAGCTTCCTCAAACATAGAGTCCCTATCATCAAGGTCAGCACCAGAAGTGCCTCCTTCAGCATCTCCAACATATTCAGGCAATAAAAATGCCTCTGGATAAGCTCTCTGATTTCCTATGTAGTCGGTGATTTTCTCAACCTCTGGGGTGTCAATAAATGCACATTGCAGACGTATAAGTTCACTGCCCAATGAGATTAGCATATCACCACGCCCGATTAGTTGGTCAGCACCACCTGCATCTAAAATCGTTCTAGAATCGATCCTAGAAGTTACTCTAAAAGCTACTCGAGCAGGGAAGTTTGCTTTTATGATACCTGTAATTACATTAACGGATGGTCTTTGTGTAGCTACAATTAAATGAATACCAATAGCTCTAGCTAACTGTGCAAGACGAGCTATAGGTGTTTCTACCTCTTTACCAGCAGTCATGATTAAATCAGCAAACTCATCAATAACCAATACAATATAGGGAAGGTACTTATGTCCATCGTTAGGGTTTAGCTTTCTAGCAATGAATTTTTTATTGTACTCAACGATATTTCTACACTGAGCATTTTGAAGTAAATCGTAACGCTGATCCATTTCAATACACAATGAGTTTAGAGTATTTATTACCTTTTTAGTATCGGTTATGATAGCCTCCTCTGAATCTGGGAGTTTAGCTAAGAAGTGTCGTTCAATTTTATTAAACAAAGTAAGCTCGACTTTTTTAGGATCTACCAAAACAAATTTTACTTCAGCTGGGTGCTTAGCATACAGAAGTGAAGCTAAAATAGCATTAAGACCAACAGATTTACCTTGCCCGGTAGCACCAGCCATAAGGAGGTGAGGCATCTTGGCTAAATCAGCTACAAATGTTTCGTTTGAAATGGTTTTACCAAAGGCTACGGGTAGCTCCATTGAATTCTTTTGAAACTTATCGGAGGAAATTACAGCTTTCATTGAAACTGTCGCAGGATTTTGATTTGGCACTTCAATACCAATAGTTCCCCTTCCTGGAATAGGGGCAATAATTCTAATCCCCAAAGCAGATAGTGAAAGGGCAATGTCGTCTTCTAAGTTCTTGATTTTTGAAATTCGCACACCCGCCTCAGGAACTATTTCGTATAGAGTAATAGTAGGGCCAATAGTTGCGCTAATCGAAGAAATACCAATCTTATAGTTTCCTAGGGTTTCTACAATTCTATTTTTATTGGCCTCTAATTCGGTTTTATCAATTTCAATTTTACCACTTCCATACTCTTCAAGTAAATTGATTTTTGGAATTTTATAATTAGATAAATCTAGTTTAGGGTCGTATTCACCAAGCCCTTCTAGTTTATTGCTAATATCTTTTTGACTTAGTGTTTCTTCTTCATTAACATGAACTTCTATGTCTAAATCGTCACTTTCAGCATCTTTATTTTCAGCTTTAGGAGTAGCTACAACAGTATCAGTTATTAATTCTACTTTCTCTTCGCTTTGTACTACTGTCAGTTCTTCCTCTTCTTCTAGAACTTCAGTTTCAGTTAAAACAAGTGGTTCATTTTCTTCTAATTCTTCATTAATAGCGGTATCACTTTCTATTTCAACATCGATACTGCTTTTGAATTTAGGGTTAAAACGAAGAATAACAAAAGTCAGTAATGATAGAAAAATTACAAATCCTGTTCCAATCTTTCCTATGAGTAGTTCAAGGTAGCTGTTCATTTCACTTCCAAAAATACCTCCTAGTATAGATGGCGAAGTGAAAAAGCCAAAAAACAATGAAATCCATGCTATTGAAAGTATACCAAGGCTGAAGCTCTTAGTTATGCCCATTATCTTTTTATCAAATACTAGAAATACCCCCCAATTGAATAGAAGGAATGGAAATATAAATGAAGATATACCAAACCAATTGTATAAAAATAGATTTGATATTCTATGACCAAAAACACCTCCAAAATTACTAATATCATCAGAGAATTTTCCTAGTTTATCTTGGTCAATATTTCCGTTGATTAGAAAGGATATAAAAACAACTACTAGATAAAGTGCAAAGAAAACAAGCAGAAAGCCAATTATCTTTTTAAATCGTTCATCTTCAATTTTAAATTTTGAGCCAATACGTTTAAAAATATTTTCTTTCTTCTTTTTCTTCATGAGCGTTTTACCAATTTAAATTTTTCTTGTTCAAAAAAGCGTCAATTCCCTTTTTGCAATCTTCACTTTCCCTAGCCATTGCATTCTTATTTACGGCTAAATCTAAGCCTTCATCAAGAGAAAGATTTTGCATTTCAGCTAACATCAATTTCGTAGAGCGTAATGAATCTGCTGAGGCAGTTGCACATAATTTCTGTGCCAAATCAAGAACGCTCTGCTCAAGATTTTCTTTTGGAACACATCTATTAATCAGTCCTATGTCAGTTGCTTGTTGTGCTGAAATTGTTTTGCCAGTTAGTAGCAGCTCTTTGGTTTTCCCTTCGCCGATTTTCCTGAGCAGAAATACACTAACAATAGCAGGAATAAAACCAATTTTTACTTCCGAATAACCAAACTTTGCCGATTCAGAAGCAATGGATAAATCGCACACACTTGCTAATCCACATCCACCAGCAATAGCATGTCCTTGTACACTAGCAATAACTACCTTTTTTAAATAGTAAATTTGTTTAAACAAACCCATTAGATGATTTGAATCGGCTATATTTTCATCCCTAGAAAAAGATTGTAAGGATTGTAAATACTCTAAATCCGCACCAGCACTAAAAACGTCACCTTTGGCTTGTAAAACAATTACTTTACAATTCTCATCCTTTTCAGCATATTCGAAAAGCTCTTTTAATTCGAAGATTAAGTGGCTATTTAGAGCATTTCGTTTATCTGCTCTATCTAAGGTTATAAAACCTACTCTGTCCCTTACTGAATATGTAACAAATTGGTGGTTCACGTCTTTATTTTATACCTTCCAAATATATTCAAATTTATGGGTGTAAATAATAACCCTATTAAGATTTTATTAAACCCTAAACTATATTTAAATTTGCCATTCAATTTTTATTGATGTTGGAGATAAATTTACATAATGAAACCTCAAAACTTGAGGCGGTTGTTTTGGGTTTGCCAGATGATTTCGGTGGCACACCAAAAATTGAAGATTGTTACGACCCCAAGTCTAGAGAATATGTTGCTAAAGGCTTATTTCCAACACAAGAAAATATAACCAAAGAAATGAATGCCGTCCTTGAGGTGTTCAACAAATACGGAGTAAAAGTATATCGTCTAGAAAATATACCTTCTTTAAACCAAATTTTTTCTCGAGATATTGGCTTTGTAATTGAAGATAAATTCATTGTCCCAAATATTATTTCTGATAGGTCAAAAGAAGTAGAAGCGTTAAGCTATTTACATTCACAATTTCGAGAAGGAAGTCTAATCAAGATGCCGCAAAATACTAGGGTAGAGGGTGGAGATGTGATGCTATGCAATGACTATGTGTTTGTAGGATATTCAGAGGCTGAGGATTTTGAAAACTATCAAGTAGCAAGAACCAATAAAGCAGCTATTGAATTTTTACAAACTACCTTTCCAAATAAACAACTAAAGGGCTTTGAACTAAAAAAATCTGATGATAACCCTAAAGAAAATGCCTTACACCTTGATTGCTGCTTTCAGCCAATAGGTCATGATTCAGCAATAGTTTACAAAGAAGGGTTTAAGAATATATCTGATGTAGATTTTTTAATCAACTACTTTGGAGAAGATAACATCATCTTTATTTCACAAGACGAAATGTATCAGATGAACTCCAATATATTTTCCATATCGCCTGAAGTCATTATTTCCGAAAAAGGCTTTAATCGATTAAATGATGAGCTAAGAAAAAGGGGCTTTACCGTTGAAGAAGTGCCCTATGCCGAAATATCTAAAATGGAAGGACTGTTGCGTTGTTCCACATTACCACTACGAAGAGTATGAGTCAAATTACCAAACATATAATGATGATAGAGCCTGTAAGTTTTCGTTTTAACGAAGAAACGGCTGAGAATAACTATTATCAGAAAGTCATAGACGGTTTATCACCTGAAGGAACACAAGAAAAAGCTTTATCTGAGTTTACGAACTTTGTCGATAAACTACGTTCACATGGTGTTAACGTTATTCTTGTAAAAGACACAGAGTCGCCGGATACACCCGACTCTATTTTTCCAAACAATTGGGTATCCTTTCACAATGATGGCAAAATTGGTTTGTATCCTATGTGTGCTATGAACAGACGAGTAGAACGCCGTGAAGATATATTTGATACTCTAGTAGATGATTACGGATTTCATATCGATGAAATAAAAGATTTCACTGAGTTTGAAGAACACGATAAATTTTTAGAAGGAACAGGTAGTATGATTCTCGACAGAGAGAATAAAATTTGCTACGCAGCCATTTCCATACGCACAGATGAGCAAGCTGTATTGCAGTTTTGCGATGAGTTTGATTATACGCCAGTTTGCTTTAATGCCTACCAAAATGTTGGAGAAGAGCGTTTGCCTATTTACCATACCAATGTGATGATGTGTGTTGCTAACGATTTTGTAGTAATTTGTTTAGATACTATTGACCAAATTGAAGAGCGTACACATGTAATTGAAAGTCTAGAACGTACCAATAAAGAAATCATAGAAATCTCCGAAGAACAAAAAGAACATTTTGCAGGCAATATGTTGCAAGTAATGGGGGATAAACCTTACCTTGTCATGTCAAAATCGGCATACAACAGTTTGGATAAAAATCAGATAGAAAAAATAGAAAAGCATTGCCCTATCATTCACAGTTCTTTAGACACAATTGAAGCCTGTGGTGGAGGAAGTGCACGATGCATGATGGCGGAAATATTTTTACCTCAAACAAAATGATAGAGCAAAAGCTACATACCGTTGTTGAACAAGCGATTAAAGAACTGTTTCAGGCAGAAAATCAAACCATACAGTTTCAAAAGACCAGAAAAGAGTTTGAGGGTGATATTACTCTAGTGGTATTTCCATTGTTGAGAGCCTCAAAAAAGTCGCCAGAGCAAACAGCAGACCTTATTGGAGAGTGCCTAAAAGAAAATGTTGCCTTAGTATCAGACTTTAATTCGGTCAAAGGGTTTCTAAACCTTACCATTGATAATTCCTATTGGTTATCTCAGTTTCAGTCAGCATATGAACAAGCCAACTATGGAAAAGTAAATGTCGCTGAAGATGCCCCTACACATTTAGTAGAGTTTTCATCGCCAAATACAAATAAACCCCTTCATTTGGGTCACATAAGAAATATCCTTTTAGGTAATTCGGTGGCAGAAATCTTAGAAGCGTCTGGAAAGAACGTAAAGAAAGTTCAAATCATCAATGATAGAGGAATACACATTTGTAAATCTATGATTGCTTGGTTGGAGTTCGGTAACAATGAAACGCCAGAGAGTACAGGGATGAAAGGCGATCATTTTGTAGGTAAGTACTATGTTGTCTTTGATAAGCATTACAGAGCTGAGCAAGAAGAGTTAGTAGGTCAAGGAATGCGCAAGGAAGACGCTGAAAAAGAAGCACCTTTATTCAAGAAAGCACAAGACTTATTGCGAAAATGGGAAGCAAAAGATAAGGAGGTGATTGCACTTTGGGAAAAAATGAATTCGTGGGTTTACGATGGCTTTTCTCACACCTACAAGAGAATGGGAGTAGAGTTTGACAAAAACTATTACGAAAGTGATACTTACCTTCTTGGGAAAGAAGTCATAGAAGAAGGTTTAGAAAAACAAACATTTCACAAGAAAGACGATGGTTCGGTTTGGATAGACCTTACCAATGAAGGACTAGATGAAAAAATACTACTTCGTTCAGACGGTACAGCTGTCTACATGACTCAAGATATAGGAACAGCCATACAGCGACACGATGATTTTGCCTTTTCTCACATGGTATATACAGTAGGAAATGAGCAAGACTATCATTTTAAAGTCTTATTTCTAATACTCGATAAGCTAGGTTACGATTGGGCAAAAAACTGTTACCATTTATCCTATGGGATGGTGGACTTACCATCAGGAAAAATGAAGTCAAGAGAAGGTACAGTAGTAGACGCTGATGACCTTATGAAGGAAATGGTAGACTCTGCCAAAGAAATAGCTCAGGAATTAGGGAAATTAGATGGCATGGACACTGAAGAAGCTAATGCCTTATATGAAAACATTGGTATGGGAGCACTAAAGTATTTTATGCTTAAAGTAGACCCTAAGAAGCGTATGCTTTTTGACCCACAAGAATCCATTGATTTTAATGGTAATACAGGACCGTTTATACAATACACCCATGCACGTATACAAACCATCCTTAAGAAGTACAATAAGGAGGCTTTATTTACAACAGAAAACCTAGAGTTGTTAGATAAGGAAAAGCAAATCATTAAGATATTAAATGATTTTCCAGTAACCATTCAAGAAGCAGCAAGCTCGTACAGCCCAGCACTCATTGCCAATTACATTTACGATTTGGTAAAGGAGTTCAATGGCTTTTATCAGAACGTACCTATTTTGATAGGTGAAGACCAAAATCAAATGGCCTTTAGAATTGCCTTGTGTGAGTTGGTAGGTCGAGTGAGTAAAACAGGAATGAAATTATTAGGGGTTAATGTCCCCGATAGAATGTAAAAGATATGTTTGAAAATTTATCAGAAAAATTAGAAAAAGCCTTTAAGGTTCTTAAAGGTCAAGGAAGTATTTCGGAAATCAACGTTGCTCAGACGATGAAAGAAATCAGAAAGGCTCTATTAACGGCCGATGTTGATTTCAAAACAGCCAAAAACTTCACAAACAACGTTAAGGAAAAGGCTTTGGGGCAGAAGGTACAGACAGCCGTAGAACCTGGACAGTTACTAACCAAAATCATGAAGGATGAATTGACCGAATTAATGGGCAGTTCACATTCAGAGATAAATATACAAAGCAATCCATCCGTAATTCTTGTTGCAGGACTACAAGGTTCTGGTAAAACCACCTTTTCAGGTAAACTAGCCTTGCATCTCAAGGGGAAACACAATAAGAAACCCCTTTTGGTAGCCTGTGATGTCTACAGACCAGCCGCTATCGACCAATTAGGCGTTTTGGCAGAGCAAGTAGGTGTAGAAGTGTATAAGGAAGTAGAAAATAAAAACCCAGTAGAGATAGCTCAAAACGCTATTAAGTTTGCCAAGTCAAACAATAATAATGTGGTTATTGTCGATACTGCTGGTCGTTTAGCTATCGATGAGCAGATGATGAACGAGATAGCTGATGTAAAATCAGCCATTAGCCCTAGTGAAATACTATTTGTAGTAGACTCTATGACTGGTCAGGATGCCGTAAATACTGCTAAAGCCTTTAATGAGAAGCTAAATTTTGACGGTGTAGTATTGACCAAGCTCGATGGAGACACTAGAGGTGGTGCAGCCCTAACTATTCGTTCAGTTGTCGATAAACCCATTAAATTCATTGGAACAAGTGAAAAGATGGACGGTCTCGATGTTTTTCACCCTGAACGAATGGCAAGTCGTATTTTGGGAATGGGAGACGTTATCTCACTTGTTGAAAGAGCCCAGCAGCAATTTGATGAAGAAGAAGCTCGAAAAGTGCAAAAGAAAATTGCTAAAAACCAATTTGGTTTTGACGATTTCCTAAAGCAGATTCAGCAAATTAAAAAGATGGGTAATATGAAAGATTTAATGGCTATGATTCCTGGCATGGGCAAAGCACTTAAGGGTGTAGATATTGATGACGATGCATTTAAGGGAATAGAAGCCATGATTAAATCCATGACATTAGAAGAAAGAAGCAATCCTAAACTATTGAATGGCAGTCGAAGAAAGCGTATTGCTAACGGTAGCGGAACATCTATTCAAGAAGTTAATCAATTGATAAAGCAATTTGGTCAGATGGGCAAAATGATGAAGATGATGCAAGGCGGCGGAGCAAAGCAGATGATGCAGATGATGAAAAATAATGGCGGTGGAATGCCAAAAATGTAATACAGGCTTAACATTATGCAATTATTAGACGGTAAACAAACTTCACAAGACATACAGCAAGAGATTGCAGTACAAGTGGAACACATACTCAAAGAGGGAAAGAAGAAACCCCATTTAGCAGCTATACTAGTGGGTAATGACGGAGCAAGTGAAACATATGTTGGGGCAAAAGTACGTGCCTGTGAGAAAGTAGGTTTTGACTCCACACTTATTCGATTAGATGATAGCATATCTCAAGAGAATTTGATTGCTGAGGTTGAAAAAATCAATCAAAATGATAATATAGATGGTCTAATTGTACAATTGCCATTGCCTGCACACATAGATGAGTTAAGCGTTACTAAAGCCATTTATCCCTTAAAAGACGTTGATGGCTTTCACCCAGAAAATGTAGGTAAAATGACTTTGAATATTCCTACATTTTTACCCGCCACACCAGCTGGAATCATTGAACTCATCAAGCGTTACAAGATAGAAACAGAGGGAAAGCATTGTGTAGTAATCGGCAGAAGCAATATTGTTGGCTTGCCTATGAGTATTCTTATGGCTAGAAATTCCTATCCAGGAAATTGTACGGTAACCCTTACTCACAGCAGAACAAAGAACCTCAAAGAAATTTGCCAATCGGCTGATATTCTTATTGTAGCACTCGGTCGCCCAGAATACCTAACTGAAGATATGGTGAAAGAAGGAGCTACAGTTATCGATGTGGGTATTACACGAGTAAAATCCGATAAAACCAAAAGCGGATGGAAGCTCAAAGGCGACGTTGACTATACAGCGGTAGCTGATAAATCAAGCTTTATTACACCTGTACCTGGTGGAGTAGGACCAATGACCATTGCCATGCTTTTAAAGAATACACTCACTGCAGTTAATGGCTTTGATGTATGAATAATGAACAACAAACATTAGTTGATAAAGGACTGATGCTTCCACTTATGGAAGCATTTTATACCGTTCAAGGCGAAGGGCATTATTCAGGTACTCCTGCCTTTTTCTTAAGAATTGGAGGATGTGATGTTGGTTGCCACTGGTGCGACGTTAAAGAAAGCTGGGATGCCAATTTACACCCTCCCACGCATATTGACGATATGTTGACTAATGTACAATCTACCCCTGCCAAAACAGTTGTTATTACAGGAGGAGAACCCTTGATGTGGGACATGGGACCCTTAACAGAATTACTTAAAAAGAACGGCATGAGTGTTCACATTGAAACTTCTGGAGCTTATCCGTTATCGGGAAGGTTTGATTGGATTTGCCTTTCTCCCAAAAAAAATAGCCCCCCACAAAAAGCAATAATTCCTTTAGCTGATGAGTTAAAAGTAATTGTACACAACTTAAATGACTTTAAATGGGCAGAAGAATTTTCTGAGCAATGCCACAACAACTGTAAATTATTTCTTCAGCCAGAGTGGAGCAAAGAAAAAGAGATGATGCCTAAAATCATTGATTACGTTATGAATAACCCTGAATGGAATATATCTTTGCAGACGCATAAATACATGGGTATTCCTTAAAGCTTGAATGACATCATGAAATACATTTTTCTTTTACTTTTTACGCCTTTTGTTCTCTTTGGACAGAACACTGCCAAAGCCAAAAAAGCCTATGCCAAGTCCATTGAATTTTTTCAAGAAAGCAATGATGGTAAAGCCACTGAATTTGCCTTGTCGGCATTAAAGCAAGACCCTAACTTTTTACCACCATACCTCTTATTAGGGCAAATTAAAGAAGAAGCAGGTAAAACGGAGGAAGCCATAGAACACTACCTTAAAGGACTTTCCGATAATAGTCCAGAAAACGCTTGGGGATATTGGAAAGTAGGAGCCCTACATATGAGTGTTGCAAATTATTCAGAGGCAAAACGAGCTTTCACCCATTTTTTAGGATTTAAAAATCAGAATAGCAAAAAAGTTAATTCAGCCAAACATCACCTCAAAAACTGTGAGTTTGCACTCGAAGCTATCAACAATCCTGTAGACTTCGATTTTAAGAATATGGGAGAAGGGATAAACAGTGAGTGGGAAGAGTATTTGCCAAGTATTTCGGCTGACGGACAGCTTTTTGTCATTACTAGAAGAGGTCCGCATCAGAATAATGTAGTCTCAGAAGATTTTTACCAAAGTACATTTAAAGACGGCAAATGGGCACTGGCTAAGAATATGGGAACAGTCAATACCTTTGGAAATGAAGGAGCACAATGTTTAGCACCAAACGGTAAGGTGCTTTTCTTCACTGCTTGCGATAGGGAAGACGGCATGGGTAGATGTGACATATACCTCAGTTTTAAACGCGATGGCGTTTGGTCGGAAGCTAGAAATATAGGTCCAAGTATAAACAGCAAACATTGGGACTCTCAACCTACCATTTCTCCGGATGGCAGAGAATTGTATTTTGTCAGTAACCGACCAGGAGGTTATGGCAATATGGACATTTGGAAAAGTGTACTTACTCAAAAGGGTACTTTTTCAAAACCAGTGAATTTAGGTGCTGCTATTAACACTGAATTTGATGAAATGTCCCCTTTTATTCACACCGATAATCAAACCTTATACTTTGCCTCAAACGGACATCCAGGGATGGGCGACTTTGATTTGTTCATGAGCCGTAGAAATTACCCTGCAGCTAATTGGCAACGTCCTATCAATTTGGGTTACCCTATAAACACGCATGGAGTAGAAAATAGTTTGATTGTAGCCTCAGATGGTAAAACAGCTTATTTTGCTTCCGATAAATCAGGCTATGGTCAAGAAGATATTTTTTGGTTTCAATTGTCTGAGGATTTTCAAGCACAGCAAGTAGCTTATGTCAAAGCTAAAGTTTACGATGCTAAAAGCGAAACCCCTCTAAAAGCAAATATTGAAATTGTTGATCTAGCTACTGGTGAAGTAATGATATCCTCTTTTACCTACACCAAAACAGGAGAATTATTCACTTGTTTACCCGCCAACACCAATTATGCTGTTAATGTTTCAAGAGACGATTATTTATTTCATTCCGAGAACTTTGAATTGAACGACCAAAGTGCCTTACAAGCTTTTAGGCTAGATATACCACTTCAGCGTTTGGATAGAGGGAATGCCGTTGTTCTTAAAAACATCTTTTTTGATACAGACGCTTACAGCCTAAAAGAAGAGTCTGAAGTAGAACTCAATACACTTTTAGAGTTTATGCAAAACAACATAGACTTGAACATAGAAATAGAAGGACATACCGATAATGTGGGTTCTCAAGAGCATAATCTGACCTTATCAGAAAACAGAGCTAAAGAAGTTTATAGCTTCTTAGTTGATAAAGGTATTGCTGCTAATCGAATGACTTACAAAGGTTTTGGAGATTCCAAACCCATTGCTTCCAACGATTCTGAAACTGGTAGAGCCGAAAACAGACGAACCGCCTTTAGGATAAAATAGTATTTTCATTTATAAGCTCTTTCACCAATACGGTTTCATTCTCATTTACAAAAAACACGCTAAAGCCTAGCTTTTTGACTAAGTTTAAAGCCTTATGGTTATTGGCTTGTGTTTTTCCTATGATGCGTTTGATGTCAAAATCTTGCCTTGCTATTTTAATGACTTCTTTTCGCAGCTGGTCAGGTGACCACCAAGAACTTAGCTTTATTACAGTGTAATCTTTCATCTCCTTTAATTATACAATACAATCAACATCAGAAATATCTGACACATCAATGTCTGCCTCATCCAGAGTGGTTTCACACATCATTTCAATTTGTGCGAGCATACTAGAAATCGTTTCTTCGAATTCGATGCGGGATAAATCTACGAACTCCCGTTCAATTTCAACGGTAGTCTTTTTACGTTCAGTGATACTTTTTTTAGCATCTTCCGCATCATTCATCGAGAATTCTTCAGTAGTAAGTTCTTC
>PKDP01000037.1 GCA_002862585.1 Flavobacteriales bacterium
CAAAACAAACCTCTCCACACGTTACTTCATTCGTAGAAGCGGACGTTACTACTATTGTAAACTGGAGAAATAGAATTAAAGGGGAATTTAAACAACGTGAAGGACAAAACATCACCTTCACCCCTATATTTATAGAAGCTGTTGCTAAGGCCATTAAGGACTTTCCAATGATAAACGTTTCTGTTGACGGTACCAACATTGTTATCCGCAAAGACATAAACATAGGTATGGCAGCCGCTTTACCATCTGGAAATCTTATTGTGCCAGTCGTAAAAGGTGCAGACCAAATGAATTTAATGGGTATTACCAAAACGGTTAACGATTTAGCCAATAGAGCTAGAAACAACCAATTGAAACCAGACGAGATTCAAGGCGGTACATTTACCCTAACCAATGTAGGCTCTTTTGGCAATGTAATGGGAACACCCATCATAAACCAGCCTCAAGTAGCTATCTTGGCGGTAGGTGCTATAAAGAAGAAACCAGCGGTTATTGAAACCCCACAAGGCGATTTGATAGGAATACGACACATGATGTTCCTTTCCCTATCGTATGACCACAGAGTTGTTGACGGAGCATTAGGCGGTAGCTTTTTACGAAAAGTAGCCGATTATATAGAGCAATTTGACGACAAAACATCTATCTAAAATATCATAATGGAATTATCATTAAAAAAACCTATTGTTTTCTTTGATTTAGAAACAACAGGCGTAGCTGTTGCTAAAGACAGAATTGTTGAAATATCTGTATTCAAAGTTTACCCCAACGGCAATAAAGAAAGTAAGACTTGGCTGGTTAATCCTACTATACCTATCCCTTCTGAAACAACAGCCGTACACGGAATTGACGATGCTAAAGTAGCCAACGAACCTACGTTCAAAGAGTTAGCCCATGACATCAAAAATATGATGGAAGGTTGTGACCTTGCTGGATATAATTCTAACCGATTTGATATTCCCCTACTAGCTGAAGAATTCTTGAGAGCCGATGTGGATTTTGATATGAAAAAGCATAATGCTGTTGATGTTCAAAACATCTTCCACAAGTTGGAACAACGAACCTTATCGGCAGCATATAAGTTCTATTGTGCTAAAAACTTGGAAAACGCCCACAGTGCCGAAGCCGATACCATGGCAACCTATGAAATTCTAACCGCTCAATTAGACAAATACGATGAATTAGAAAACGATATTAAATTCCTAGCTGAATTTTCTACTCGAGGAAACCCTTCTGTAGATATGGCAGGATTTATCGTTTATAACGAGCACAATGAAGAATGCTTTTCATTTGGCAAATACAAAGGACAAACGGTAGTAAGTGTATTACAGTCAAACCCAGGTTATTTTTCGTGGATACATCAAGCGGATTTTCCACTCTACACCAAAAAGGTATTGACACAAATCAAGCTAAGGGATTTCTAGAATGGACGATTCTAGCATTTTATTACACCTTTTACTTGGGCCTTTACTGGTGGTAATTAGCCTAATTTACGTTTTTTTTCCTCCTAAGAAAGTCAATATGATCTATGGACACAGAACCTCACTGTCCATGAAAAACCAAGATACTTGGGTTGAGGCTAATAAACGTAGTGCTTTAATAATGCTTTTAGTCTCTGCACTAACGATTATCGTTCAGTTAATTAGTATCGTTTTCAAAGTCAATCAAGAAACAACTTTACTTTACGCTACCATTTTTCTTGTAACTGGATTGATAATTGGTATATTAATCGTTGAAAAACAACTGCGGTTTATTTTTGATAAAGACGGCAACAGAAAATAGTAATATGAAAATCATTTGCATAGGAAGAAATTACGCTGAACACGCCAAAGAACTGGGAAATGCTACTTCCACAGAGCCTGTATTTTTCCTAAAGCCTGATACAGCCATATCGCCTAAGGGTCACCCCTTTTTCATTCCAGACTTTACGGATAATGTGCATTATGAAGTGGAGGTAGTCCTTCGAATAAATCGCCTTGGCAAACATATTGAAGAGCGATTTGCACACAAATACTATAGCGAAATTGGCTTAGGCATTGATTTTACCGCTAGAGATGTACAAGAAGAAGTAAAAGCTAAAGGTTTGCCTTGGGAAAAAGCCAAAGGCTTTGATGGCTCGGCAGTGATTAGTAGACAATTTATCTCTAAAGACGATTTAAACCTTTCGGATTTGAATTTCTCACTTACTAAAAACGGTGAGACCGTACAATCTGGTAATACAAAGGATATGCTCTTTCATTTTGACAGCATCATCGCTTACATTTCACAATTCTATACCCTAAAAATTGGGGACTTAATCTATACTGGCACACCATCTGGCGTAGGTCCTGTAAAAAGTGGCGATACACTAGAAGGATTTATAGAAGATGATAAGATGTTCAGAGTGAACGTTAAATAAACTTATTGAATAACGCTTAAGCGTTCTACAAGTGTAGTATCTCCCGCTTTAACTTCAACCACATAAACCCCACTTTTCAGAGAAGGTAAATCAATGCCAATTCGTGAGTATGTCCATGGCATTTCGCCCTTTACCACTACTTTCCCTTGTAAGTCGATAACTCTATAGCTGATTTCACTTTCATTAGCTGAATAGACATATACCCTAGTATCCGAATAAGCAGGGTTTGGATACACTTCTAAAGTTGGTGTACTTACATCCTCTACATCTAGTAATAAAGCATTTGCTAAGGCGTAATTGGGAATACCAAAGCCTAACTGCTCATCAGGGTATTCGTACAAATGTGCACTTTGGATAATGGCATTAATGATTTGCATATTGCTTTTATCGTAATGGGCTTGCCACAAACAAGCCGTTATCCCTGCAATGACTGGTGAGGAAAAGGACGTTCCATTACTCGTTGCAATGGTATTGGACTGCGTAATTATGGCTGTATTGCCTCCTTGTGCCGAAACGCTAGGCTTTACTCTACCATCAGATGTTGGACCATAAGACGAAAAGGAAGACACCTCTCGCATGGCATTGACCGAGCCTACACTTAAAATACTATCTGCATCTGAAGGAGCACCAATGTATTTCCAATTGCTATTGCCAGAGTTGCCGGCTGAATTGCACACAATTATTCCCTTACGGCTGGCTAAAGTAGCTGCTCGTGATATAATGGTTGTTTTACCGTCCATATCCGCATAAGAATGGTCGTGCCAAGGGTAATCAAAAGTGGTATATCCTAGAGAGGAATTGATAATATCTGCCCCTACACTATCGGCAAATTCAGCGGCTACTACCCAATTATATTCTTCTATTAAGGTTTCAGAACTTACATCTTCCGTACGCAAGAGCCAATAACTGGCTTTGGGAGCTGTTCCTAAAAACTCACCTTCAAGATAGCCTCCCATGGTTGACAGTACAGACATACCGTGGTAATTGTCTTCATAAACAGAAAACTCTCTGTCCACATAATCCCAAGTGCCCAATATCTGATTGTTAGCGTGCAAATGGCTAAAGGCATCAATAGTGTTCGCATTTTTAAAACCAGAATCAAAGACCGCAATGTGCATGCCTTGCCCTTGATATCCTTGAGCGTGTAGAGAAATTCCACCAATCATTTCAATTTGATTTTTGGCTGCAGCGTGAGTGTTTTCATCAATAACAATACCATCGAATTTAGAAGCATAACGACTTGACGTATCCACAGCAAAATAACCCAAGGTGTCTAAACGCTGCATAAAGTTCATTTGCAGTAAGGAATCAATAGCATTAGTGCTTGACTGTAAAGCAATTACGCCATTGAACCACTTGCTTCTATTTAGTATCTCAAAATTGAGATTTTTAAGGGTTGTGAGATAGTCTGAAGAGATGGGATAATCGGTATAATCAATGGGGATGTTTTGCTTTTCTCGTCTGGCTATGGAACGTTCTGAGAGTAAATCCGAAGCGGAATAAGTGCTATTAGTAATGCTTCCTTTATCGCTAAATCCAATCCACAATTTATAGCCTATACCCTCTTGTGACCAAGATAAAAGGGGTAAGAAAAGTAAGGCTAGTAATACTCTCATTTTTTAGCAATAAATCCGCCTCCAACAACATCATTGCCTTCGTAGAAGACAGCAGATTGTCCGGGTGCTATACCTTCTACTTTTTTGTGGAAAAGTACTTTAACTTCATTATCGTCCATACTTAGGGTTGACATTTCCCCTTGGTGCTTGTACCTCACCTTGGTTAAAGACTGCATATCTTGTGGAATGTGGTCGTATTTCACAAAATTGATGTCTTTAACGTACATCTCTTGCTTGTTCAAATCCTCTTTATAACCAATCACCACTTCATTAGTGTCTTGCTTTATCTCAATAACGTATGAAGCTTCTAGGCCAAAGGAAACACCTAGTTTTCGTTGACCTATGGTATAAAAGGGATAACCATCGTGCTGACCGAGTACTTCGCCTTTGGTATTGACGAAATTACCCCCTTTAACGCGTTCTTCTAAACCGTCAACTCTTCGCTTCAAAAAGCCTCTGTAATCGTTATCAGGAATGAAGCAAATCTCACAACTCTCTGGCTTCTTTGCCAATTCCTCATAGCCTCTGTCAATCGCCATTTGCTTAATGTCTTCTTTGTGGTACTTACCCATAGGAAAGATGGTTCTGCTCAGACAGGCTTGAGATAAACCCCACAACACATAAGATTGGTCTTTCCATTCGTCCAAACCTTTGGAAACCACATAGCGGCCATTTTCTTCTCTGACCTGAGCATAATGCCCGGTGGCAATGTATTTACACCCCAATTGATCGGCACGTTTGAGTAAGGCTTCCCATTTGATGTGGGTATTGCACAAAACGCAAGGGTTTGGCGTACGTCCGGCAATGTATTCGTCTACAAAGTTATCAATGATGTAATCGCCAAACTCATCGCGAATATCAAGTATAATATGGGGAAATCCACAGTCCACAGCCAACTGACGGGCATCGTTGATGGAATCCAGACTGCAACAGCCTGTTTCTTTATTAGAGCCGCCAGAATTGACATAATCCCATGTTTTCATGGTAATGCCTACCACTTCATAGCCTTCTTCATGAAGCATCAGAGCCGTAACGGTACTGTCTATACCACCACTCATTGCTACCAGTACCTTTCCTTTACTCATTGTTTTCTTGTGTTTGAGCTATGCCGTTTTCGTAATCTATCTTGTAATCAAAAGAGCCATCGCTTTTGTAATACTTCCATATGCCTTCTTTAAGGTCATTGAGGTATTTGCCTTCGTAGGTCTTTACCCCTGCCGAATTGTAAAGTATGTATTCCCCTTCTAGCTTTCCATTGGCATAATTGGAGACTAGTTTCAGTTTGCCGTTTCTATAATATTGGGTGTTTTCTCCTTCTTTTTTTCCCTCTGTGTAATTGGACGACTCTAGCAGTTTGCTATCAAAATAATAGGCTTTTGTTTCGCCATTTAATTTGCCAACTTTGAAGTTTTCATCGCGGATTAGCTTACCGTTTTGGTCGTAATACTTCCAGAGCTGTACCTTTTCCTCATTCTCATAAACCCCTACTGCGCTTACCTTTTCGTTAGGGTGGTACAAACGAGCCGCCGCCGAACTGCCTTTGTTGAAGTACTCCAAATTGGCTTTTAAAATACCACGCTCGGTGTAGTACAAAAATATACCTGTAGGGACATCGTTAACAAAAGTACCCTCGTAACGCAGATTGCCGTTATCGTGCTTTTGGGTCCACTTCCCTTGCTTTCTGCCCAATTCGTCAGTGCTGTTCTGTGCAAATGTAATAGCAGACAGGAATAAAAAGAATATGATTTTATACATAGTGCAAAACTACTAAGAATATAGTGTATTCTAAAACCTTCTTTTTTTTTAGAAAAATTGTAGTGGAAAGGATTAATTTTTTGAGGTGTGTGAAGTGTGATTGGATACTGAAAATATTTCTAGTAAGAGCGAGAGGTCGCTTGCGGGTGCAACTAACGGTTCTATAAGAATAGTAGCGGATTATAAGGTAACTTACAGGAAGTTTATTTGTTGCTTTCATTAAGACTGGATAGTTTTTTAATTTCCAAAAGGTAGAGAAATTTATTTCAGGTCTTAGTTTTTAATGTTGGGTAACACTTGGATTTACGCAATGCGAAAATCCAAACTTTAAAGGGTGATACTTATTAGTCATTTTTTCATCACATCTGCCCTGTTGTTTAGTGCGTACCACAAGGTGGTACATAAAAAATCCCCAAGAACAGAAATTGTCAAGGGGATTTTAAAATGTGTGAACTCGGAGGGAGTCGAACCCCCAACCTCTAGAGCCGTAATCTAGTGCACTATCCAGTTATGCTACGAGTCCAAATTCGTTTGCAAATATAAAGAGCTATTCGAATAACTAAAGAAAAAAAGTCAAATTATTTCTTCTTCCTCAGTTTAACCTTGTTTTCATCGCCCCTTACCAATCGCTCAATGTTTCTTTGGTGGGTAGCAATAAGCAATACTGGCACAAAAATGGCGAATATCATCATGGTTGGCACCACATGTTCCGAGAGGTAATACACTCCAAAAGGAAAGAATAAACCCGCAAAAATGGATGAGAGAGAAACGTATTTGGAAAATATTAAGGTGATCACGAATACGATAATGGAAATAAGGGCAGCTTCTGGAAATACGCCTATCATAAAGCCCAATAAAGTGGCTACCCCTTTACCCCCTCTAAAACCGGCATAAACAGGAAAAACATGCCCTAATACGGCAGCAATACCAAAAGCCAATTGTAAGTTAATGTAAATCTCTGTTGATGGAACATAAGAGGTAAACCAAACCAAGTCCACCGCCAAGAAGCCTTTGAACACATCCAATAACAAGACAGGAATACCGGCTTTTTTGCCCAATACTCTAAAGGTATTGGTCGCGCCGGCATTTCCACTGCCGTATTCTCTTACGTCTATGCCTTTTAACACCTTCCCTGCTATTACACTGAATGGAATGGCACCTATGAGGTATGCCAAAAGCAGCAAAAGAATGTTTGTTGTTGTTAACATGGTCGGCTAAAATACAAAGTTTGATTACTATCTAAAAAATCGCTTTTTGAAGTTATCAACATCCGTTTCTGAAGATAAATCGTACTGATATGGCGTCTCTCCTTTTCCAGCAGGCAATTTCTTTTGCTGGGTCTTCACTTCCATAATCTCAATGTTATACTCCTCTATGGACGAACGACTCAAAAGCACATCGTTTGAATAGTTGAAGAAGTACCACTCCCCTATGTCCGTCTCTAGGTAAATATTGAATAAGTCCCCCGCAAAATCGTTGTTCAGTTCTAACCTTCCTTTATAGAGTTTGTTAATCTGGAAATCGTTGATGTTACCCAATCCTAACATCCTCTTGGACATTAGACTGGAATTCTCTTGATCCCACTCCAAATTCAACTCATAGAAATACAAGGTCTTCTTCAATTCATTAGGAAGCTTTTCAAACTGTCCATACATCTCGTATTCAAAGGATAAATCTTCGTCACCCAAAATCTTGTTGAAGTTAGGAATGTAGAAGTTTTCGCTCATCTCCAATTCATCCGCCATAGGGTCGTTATACAAGTCGTCACCCATAAAATCCATAGACTTTTTACTCATGTAAAAGTCCAATGACAGCATACAGGTCGTTTTGAAGGTATTGTTAACGGCATTGAAGTTGAAATTACCTGTTGTAGAAATATCTACCCTTCCTAAATCCAAGCCTAAATTGAAGTCGCCTTCGCCCTTCATCACACAACCTTCATTGCTCATGGTAAAGCGGCTAGCAAGTGAATCTTCTTTGTCTTCCACTATGAACATAGAACGTGCGGCATTATACGATAGGTAACCGTTTATAGGCATCATTACTATATCCGTTTCTTGCTCCAAAGTAGAAAGGAATGCTGGATAAATGCGGTCTTCGGACATAATGGGTCCAACGTATAGATTTTTGCCTTCCTGATCGAGGACGTTATCGCCTATTGGCAGTTTAATTTCATCCACTCCAACATAGTCGTTGAACTTCACCCATCCGTCATTAACCAAATAACATTCGTGCTGTACTTGGAAAGAACCGTCGTATAAAAACTCTTTTTGAGAGCCTTCCATTTTCACTGAACCTTTATAAGAGAATTGGGGGTTGAATTTAAACTCACGTTCTGCCGAAATTTCACCAAAGGCAACCGATTGGAAGGCGCTGTCCACATATAAGGTATCAAACTGAATGATTTGCTCCTCAATGCCTCGTCCTTTGTAGTTTACAGACGCACGCCCAGAATAGCTCTTACCGCCTTGTATATCAATGGTCGCGTCAAACAATTCGTGATACCTTTCATCTCTGTTTACCATTAGAGTGGCATTGTATAAGGTTCGCATGATAGAACCTGTTTCTACCGTTACCGCCCCATCCGCAGGGTATATAGCAGCATCAGCTACTTGTATTTCGTCAACCTCTTCGGCTTGAATAATGTAATCCTTCAGACTGTATGAGGCTTTTCTAGATACAAAAGATAAAGTATCTTGTTCTGTATGTACCGATACAAACTTAGAGCCTGAGCCACCAGCAGAAACGCCCAATTCCACTAGGCTTCGGTCCATATACCATTTTAGCTCGTCAATATAACAGATGTATTGGTTTTCTGGGAAAGAAACAAAAGAGCCTGTTCCATTTGATTGGAAGGTACCTGTTCGCTCTACGAGGTTAATCTCTGTTCGTAGGTTTACCGACTCAAAGGCTATAGCATCAAAGTCATCGGAACGGTGAAGGACAAAGTCAGCAGTATCTGAATTGAATTTATCCAAATTGAAATAATAGAGGTTTGATACTAGCTCAGACTCATCTAGAGCGACTTTACCTCCCCCTGATAATCCTTCAGGTCTTAGGAAAAATTGACCGTCTAAGGTGGCTTTAGCCGAATATAGCACTAAGTCTTCTGTTTTCTTCTGTACGTTCAAGACGTCTCCATAAGGTAACCAATGCTCATAAACATCATTTCCACTGGCTTGTGGCACGCCCAACTCTCCTGAGGTTTTAGCCAGAGCAAAGGAAGTGGCATAGGTATTCATAGAGTCTGGGAAGAAAATGTAGTCTTTGGACTGTGTTGTAGAACTCAAATATTCGAAAGTTCCACTTCCTCTCAATCCAGATTTGTTTAGACTTAATGAATTGGCTGCAAAGAATTTACCTTTATCGACATACAGAGGGTACCCGCCTTCTGGAATATTAATTTCAAAGCCTAAAGCATTGTCTTTTTGAACTCGTAATTCTTGCCTGAAGCTAGGGAAAATATCGGCGGTGTAAATCTCTCCTGGCAAAGATAAAGAGCTTCTGTCGTAAGAATCTAATGAGTCAATCTCAAAGGGGTCAATATCAAAGTAAAAACGATCTCTGTTGTATACTCCTGCAAAAATATCTTCTTGGTCGTAATATACTTTAGACCTGTCGTAACTTCTAATAATGGGGTATTGAGGATGGTCTTCTTTCCAAATACCCGATTTGTTGATGCTCGTATCTACCAATAATTCGCCATTAGAAATAGTGATTTCACTGTGTAAAGCATCAAGTATCAGCTCCCCTTTCTCATTGCGCTTTTCTTGATTGTTTGGAATCCAAATTTCAGTACTTGCATCTTTAAAGTACATTCTAAAATCTTCGTAATTGAAGGTTATATCATCGGATTTTATTCTAAACCTTCCTCCTGAACCGGCTATCAATCGGCCTTCCATTGAGAAGTTTAGTCCTTCTTGAACGACAATCTTTTTATTTGAAGGCAAAGCAACAACATCCCTTACCTCACTTACATTTATCTTATTGATTCCAAAAATATCAAGATTCATGGTACTTAAATACAATATAGCATTGGCATTATTTTCTGGTTTTGAAGATATTAAACTGATGACATCGTGGTCTATTTTCTCTGAACGTGCCATGATGTAACGTTCTACATTATCCTTAACGTAAACGGTGCCAAGGTTAGAATTGTAATTCAAAAAGCCTTGTTTAGCTAAATTCATTAAAAAGCGAATGTCTTGGTCGTCTGAATATGGCGATATTCTCTTGAAATCTTCCACAAAAAACTTATTGTTAACGCCATAGTTTTTATTGAACTCCTTAATGGTCAAGAGCGGATGTTTGGCGTCAATACCCATAAGATTATCAAATCTAGCAGAAGTGTAATATTTGGAAGACTCAAAAAAGGCAGGCTGATTGTTGTTTCCAGCTATCGTTCCAAAGGTTATTTTATCGTCATCAATTTTCCATTCTAGCTTTTGGAACTTCATTTCTAAATTGTGATAGGTATTCACATATGGCGAAGAAGAAACACCCTCGTCATCAGATATTAAATCCAAACGGCGTTCGTCTTGGTCATAAATCA
This sequence comes from Flavobacteriales bacterium, assembly GCA_002862585.1. Taxonomy (GTDB): domain Bacteria; phylum Bacteroidota; class Bacteroidia; order Flavobacteriales; family UBA7312. The sequence continues at coordinate 10,319 of PKDP01000037.1, forward strand.
AGCTCAACCCAGGATGTATAATAGAATCATTGGCAAAGAGTATTTTCACCGAAGCATTGGACCCTAATACTCGTTTACCTACAATAGCAATCCGCTCAGTAGAAACTCGTACAAACTGCGAGCCGTTTCTGTAAAAAATAAGACTGGCTAACTGACCATTTCCTCCTGTAGAAACAAAACGGTTTCCGTATAAAGAATAACCTCCTTGAAAGTCAACGTCTTCAATAAGGTCAGAAAATATTATATTTTTATCATAAGAATCAAACTTAGGGTAACTAACTTTTTCATCGCTTTTATTCCTATTGATAAGTTTGTCTTCTAGCTTACCGAAAGTGACTTTCTCACCAAAGATGTTGTAGTTGTAGAATTTTACCGAATCCGCCTTAAAGTTTGGTGTTTTTAAAGCAATATTATAATCAGATAATTCAGCATAGACTTCTGTTAGGTTAAAACCGGCTTTTTTCCAGTCCACCAAACCGCCTTGCCCTTTCCATTTGCCTGTCATAGGAAAGAACACCCCTTGTGTTTGGCTGATTCTTAAGGTATCTCCCCTAGCTACACAAAATAAATCAATAGGCTGTCTGAAGTTAAGCTCCGGAATGCTATCGTTCAAAGAAAAGGAGAATGCCATCTTAGACGGATACCAACTCAATGAACGGTTTTTGAATAATACGTTTTCAGAAAATAAATCATTAGTGTATTTGTAGAATTTTAATTGTCTTGAAGTGGGTTCGTTTTCAATCAAGTACATAACAATGCTCGACCAATTATTAAATTGAGTGCCAAAGTCTTTGTATTCAGTAAACGATACAACAGCCGATAGTAATACTTCAAAATGAGAAGCCCTCTTTCTAGCTTTCATCATCTTATTTGAAACGTCAACTAGTATTTCCTTCTTATCAGTTGAAAAGGTACTTCCCTTCCACAGCTTAGTGATCATTTTCATCATCTTTTTGGTATCTTCAGATGCTGAACCTGACAACATAAAGGTATTGAGTTCCTCAATGTAGATGGTGTGGTCTTTTGAAAATTCTTTTAGCCTCTTGTTGGACTGTCCAAAAGACAGGTTTGCAAGAAAAACAAATGATAATAAAATAGATAATTTTTTCATAATTTAAGTGCGTTTTCTAAAAGTTGTAATGACCCAATCCTTAATCGTAAAATGTTGGATGTAATCAAATTTATGTATAGAAGCTTCAGCTTTAATAATATCTAAATCTTTCTCATAAAAACCGCTAAACAGAATCAATCCATCAGCTTTTAAATGAGCAGCATAAACTCCCATGTCTGCCAACAGAATATTCCTGTTGATATTGGCTAAAATAATATCAAAATCGCCTTCAATCTTCTCACTTCCTCCAAATAAAACCTCAATGGCCTTACACTTATTTTTGTCGGTATTTTCAATAGCATTTTTATACGCCCACTCTTCTATATCATTGGCCTGAACACTTTTGGCATTTAGCTTTTCAGCCAAAATGGATAAGACAGCCGTACCACACCCCACATCTAGAACGTTTTTTCCTTCAAAATCAATGTGTTGCATGGCTTTTATCATGCCTTCTGTGGTAGAATGATGACCTGTACCAAATGACATTTTTGGTGTAATTATAATCTCATTATCGACATCTATTGGAGCATGAAAATCGGCTCTAATTCCACAAAAGTCATCAATAACAATGGGCTTAAAACTAGATTCCCATTTAGAATTCCAATTTTCTTGGTCAACCGTTTTATAATCAAAAGAAATGGGACAATCCAAACGCTCACAAATGTCTTGTATATCCTCTTTAGAGAATTCATTTTCAAGTATATAGCCAATGATACCATCAGAAGTTTCTTCAAAGCTTTCAAACTTGAGTTCTGAGAGATAGGCTATCAGAATTTCTGACCATGGTTCTAATGGTTCAAAGCTAAATATGACTTGATTGTAATTCATTAAATAGCGTCTATAATTTGAATGAAATCAGATGGATTTAAGGACGCTCCGCCTATTAGACCACCGTCAACATCTTCTTTTAAAAATAACTCTTCTGCATTTGAAGGCTTACAACTTCCACCGTATAAAATGGATACGTCATCTGAAATAGCCTTTCCGTATTTCTCCTCAAATAAGGAACGTATGTAAGCGTGCATTTCTTGTGCTTGATCTGATGAGGCCGTTACTCCAGTGCCTATTGCCCACACGGGTTCATAAGCAATAACAACTGAGGACATTTGCTCTGCTGTCAGATGAAATAAAGCTTCTGAAAGCTGACTTTTTATAACCTCAAAATGTGTATTCGCTTCTCGTTCTTCCAATTGCTCTCCACAACAGTAAATAACTGTTAAAGCATCCAACAAACAACGGTCTACCTTTGTCGCTAAATCGGCATTATTCTCTCGGTGATAGGCTCTTCTTTCGGAATGTCCAAGAATAACATACTGTGCTCCAGTAGATGCTATCATTGAGCTTGATATATCTCCTGTAAAAGCACCACTTTCTTTGGTGCTACAGTCTTGTGCACTCACCGAATATAAATCATTTGATAAGTGAGCCATGCGATCAAGGTGAATGTAAGGCACACCCAAGACAACAATTGCTTCACTGTCTGAAGCGTTTATTCTTTGTTTTAAATCATCAGAAAAAGAAACTCCCTTTTCAAGTGTTTTATTCATTTTCCAATTTCCAGCAACTATTTTTTTTCTCATTCTAATTCATTTTTATTCTAGGATCTAAGGCTGCATATATTAAATCCACTAAAATATTAATACTAATAAACATTATTGCAATGGTTAAAACACTGCCCATCACTACAGGTAAATCGAGCTGATTTAAAGCATCTACAATTTCTTTTCCTAATCCATTCCACGCAAATATATACTCTACGAATATTGCTCCTGCAAGTAGACTGGCAAACCATCCTGATACAGCAGTTATAACAGGGTTTAATGAATTTTTTAATACGTGTTTGCTCAATACTCTTTTAAAACTTAAACCTTTGGCGACTGCTGTTCTCACAAAGTCTTTGGATAATGTTTCCAAAAAAGATGCTCTCGTCAATTGAATAATTACCGCTAATGGTCTAATCCCCAGTGTCAAAGCTGGTAAGATTAGGTTTGATATCGAAAGGTATTCCCCTCTTCCGTAATCATCTACAGAATATAAACTGCCAGTCATATTCAAGGAGGTGAAATCGTGTAATACAAAACCAAATATCCAGGCAATTAAAATCGCTGAAAAGAAAGAAGGTATAGACATTCCAAACACTCCAAAGAGTAAAGCTAATTTATCAATCCAACTGTCTTTAAAAATGGCTGCAATAATACCAACAAGCAAGCCTAAGACAATAGCAATGGCAATGGAACTAATGGATAAAACGATAGTATTTGGTAAGGTGTCCGCTATAATAGAACTAACTGATTTACCTGATTTTTTGAAAGAGGTTCTCAAATAGGGATATTTCAGAATAACATCATATTTTTTTAGAGATAGAAGCGGATAAAAATGATACTCTTTTGACTTTAGATTGGTATAGGATGATGGGTTTTGAGAATGAATAGATAAGGGCGATAAATCGTTCAAATACAAAAGGTATTGTTCTGAATAGGATTTATCAAAGGCATACTTTTCTCTAATGTTTTGAAGTTGCTGTGCATCTTCTCTTTGGTCGAGCATCATGCGTGCAGGGTCGCCTGGCAAAATATTAAACAGAAAGAAAACGACACTGATCACGCCAAACATGACCAGAAATCCATAAGCTATCCGTTGTGTTATAAAATTTAACAATCTAAAATAGATTTTCTACATCTTCCACATGAGGAAAATCGTTGTGGTGCCACTTTCCTTGTATTGTTCCTTTTTTGAGTAGCATTAAACCAGGATTAGAACGAATCATCGTTTTCAAAGTAGTTTCATCCGTAAAGTAAAATGGATAATCGATATTATTCTCTTCTTGGTAGGCTAATATATTGTCATCGCTAGAAGCGCATAAAGCATAAAAGGAAATTCCCCTTGCTTTACATTCTTCATAAAATGCGTTTATCTCTTCTTGCTTTGATGAGGATGTTTTAGTGATGTTATAGCACACTAATAAAAATACATTCTCTTCTTCGAGGATGGAATAGGTGTAATCAACTCCTTCTAATGAAATTGAAAAGTCATGAATCGGTGGCTCATAGCCTTCTTGCAATACAATGGATTTGTCAGTGGCTTCTACAAAGTCAAATTGCTCCCATTTATCTTGGTAATCTGTTGATAGCATTTCTGAAGTTTCACCAGTGCTTTTGTCTTTTACTATGTAGTATAGTGCTTCATAAGCACATGGTAAACCTAACTCATCGCAGGTTTTCATTCCTTCAGTAATGTTATTACCAACGGCATATGGTCTAAAGTCTTCAATAGGCAGGTGTCTATAAGTGTGTATTACAAAAGCAAAACAGAAGAAGGTAACTATACCCATCATCATATTTTCTTTCTTCTCATTGAAAAGAGTTTTAATGTGTTTTTCACCAAGGAATAGAATTCCGATTAGAATCAGTAAAATAATGTCTTTACCAAATGACTCCCAAGGTGTTAACTTGATTGCATCTCCAAAACAACCACAATCCGTTACCTTATTGAAATAGGCCGAATAAAAGGTTAAGAAAGTGAAAAATACCGTCATTGCCATCAAAGACCAATTGGCTAACTTAGGACGTGAACCTATCAGGACCATAACTCCTAATATGACTTCCACAATACACAAGCCTGCTGCCATTACCAATGCCAGAGGAATAAGGAATTCTAAGTTAAGTACATCAGCAGAAAAGTATTCTTCCAACTTGTAAGAAAACCCTACTGTATCATTAGCTTTTATTAAGCCTGAAATAATGAATAATACCCCTACAATTAATCGTGATATAAATGTTATAAATTTCATTTTAGTTTAATTTTATAAGTGCAAAAATTGAATAGTTAATCATGTCAAAGTAATTGGCATCTATACCCTCGGAAATAAGCGTTTTCCCCTCATTGTCTTCTATCTGCTTTACCCTAAGAAGTTTTTGCAAAATAAGATCGGTTAGAGAACTTACCCTCATATCTCGCCAAGCCTCACCATAATCGTGGTTTTTAGACTGCATGAGCTCATTAGATTCAGAGTAAAAATTCTCATAAAGAGCTTGAACCTCTTCACTTACCATATCTGGTTGTTCAGCAATCCCTTTCTCTAATTGAATGAGTGCAATAATGGAATAGTTTACAATACCAATAAATTCATTTCTAATGTCCTCACCTACTTTTTGTGAGCCCTTCATCTCAATGCTTCTAATCCGCTGAGCTTTTATGAAGATTTGATCGGTTAAGGAAGATAAACGAAGAATACGCCATGCACACCCATAGTCTTTCATTTTTTTGATAAAAATATCCTTACATTTGGCAAACGCCACATCGTACTCTTGAATGGTCTGTTCCATGCGTTAAATCAGTCGTTTTTTATAATGAATAAAAATAAAAAATTTAATACAGCAATAACGTTAGAAAGCGGAGCAAAATTGCTCGATTTATCAACACCAATTGTCATGGGTATTTTAAACCTTACAAACGACTCATTTTTCGATGGTGGAAAACATAATTCTGAAAATAATGCACTAAAGCAAACTGAAAAATTGCTGGAAGAAGGAGCTACTATTATCGATATAGGTGCCTACTCTTCTAGACCTAATGCTAGACATATCTCTGCTGACGAGGAATGGCAAAGACTAGAAAATAATCTGAAAAATATTAACAACGAATTTCCGTCTGCTATCCTATCCATAGATACCTTTCGATCGGTAATAGCAAGACGCGCAATTGAGGCTGGTGGAGACCTGATAAATGATATTTCAGCTGGTGAGCTTGACGACAAAATGTTCGACATAATTGCTCAATTAAAGGTGCCCTACATAATAATGCATATGAAAGGTACACCCCAAAATATGCAAGACAACCCTCAATATGACTGCATTGAGGATGAAGTAAAAATCTATTTTGAAAAAAAGGTAAATCAACTAAATGAAAAGGGTGTGATAGATATCATCATTGACCCTGGTTTTGGATTTGGCAAAACCCTAGAACACAATTACCAATTGCTTAATCGACTAGAGCACTTACACGCACTAAAATTACCACTACTTGCAGGCGTTTCTAGAAAGTCCATGATTTACAAGCCTCTGGGTACTGATGCAGAACATGCTCTTAATGGTACTAGCGTTATTCATACTATGTGCCTAGATAAAGGAGTATCTATTTTGAGGGCACATGACGTTAGGGAAGCTATAGAATGTGTAAAATTAACTAACTTCGCCAAAACGAATTTGTAATGGGTTTTATCGAATTTAACATACTTGATATTGTAGACATCTTTTTAGTGGCTATTCTTTTATATCAATTGTATAAACTGATAAAAGGGACTGTTGCTATTAAGATTTTCATTGGAATTGCAGCAATCTACCTACTGTGGAAACTGGTAGAAGCCTTACAAATGGACTTGCTCAGTGAAATTCTTGGACAATTCATTGGTGTAGGTGTTTTAGCCGTAATTATTGTTTTCCAACAAGAAGTCAGACGTTTCTTATTGATGATTGGAAACACCAAATTTTTATCTAAAGATGGGGTGTTAAAGTTCAATTGGATAAACGATGAAACTGCTGCTGAAGTTGATGTATCCGCCATCACCAATGCTTGTGAGAAGATGGCTAGCACAAAAACTGGTGCTATTATTGTCATTACTAGAGAAAATGGACTGCCAAACTATATTGAAACTGGTGAAAGTATAAATTCAAAAACTTCTAGCATTCTTCTTCAAAGTATCTTCTTTAAAAATAGTCCACTACATGACGGTGCTGTAATAATTACAGGAAATACTGTTAAAGCCGCAAGGTGTGTACTTCCAACAATTGAGAATGAAAACTTCCCTTCTAATCTAGGAATGCGTCATAGAGCAGCTGCAGGAATTTCAGAAAATACTGATTGTATTGCAATTATAGTTTCTGAAGAAAGAGGGAAAATTTCTGTAGCTCAAAAAGGTAAACTCGAGATTAGCTTATCTGCCGAACAGCTTAAAGAATTACTTCAAAAAGAATTACACCAAAAGTAATTAGCTCTTCAATCTAGGGTCAAGGGCATCTCTCAGACCTTCTCCAATAAGATTGTAAATCGTAATTGTAATGAATATGGCAAAACCGGGGAACATTACCAACCACCATGCTTCAAACTCTTGACGACCCAAGTTCAATAAAGAACCCCAAGTAACCACGTCATCTGGCACTCCTATACCAAGGAATGATAATGAGCTTTCTATGAGAATAGCCGAGGCTACACCAAAGGCAATGGATACAAAAACAGGAGCTAGAGCATTCGGTAAAGCGTGTTTTGCTATGGCTCTGAAGTTTGAAAAACCTAATGATTTAGCCGCTTGTATATATTCGAGTTCTCTAATCCTTAAAAACTCAGCTCTTGTAAAACGAGCAATACCAGTCCATGAAGTAAGTCCAATAATGACCATTATTAACCATATACTTCTTACAAAAATGGCAGAAATAGTAATGATTAAAATTAGTCTTGGTATGGAGTTTAATATTTCAATTCCTCTAGAAATGTATGAGTCAATTGGCACACTTACTTCTTTACCTAGCCAACCGAAGTTAAACAAACGCGATAACAACCTCATTACTACTAGTATGGCAACGATTATCAATAAACTGATAACTAACTCCCACACGCCATTACCTGTTGAAAAAGCATTTGAAAGCGTATATTTTCGCACTCCAAAACCATAGAAAAAGGCAAGGAAAACGCCTAATAATGTAAATATATATTTTACTCTAGACATCAGTAAATTTCTATCGCCAAAGAATCCGGCTAAAGCACCTAAAAAGACACCTATTATACTAGCTATACCCATAGCCAGTACACCGACTAATAAAGATATTCTAGTTCCATGAATAAGTCCTGAAGCTAAATCCCTTCCGATGTTATCTGTACCCATAATATGCCTCAATCGACTTGGAATGGCTACAATTTCATTATCGCTATTTTTATAACGCTGTTCATCCAATGGTGAGACATACTCTCTGTTATACCTATCTCCTTTGTCTGGCGAATAAGGAATGGGAGCCCACACTACACTTTCTAAATCTAACTTTCTCCAGTCAGTGATATCAAACTGTAGCATTTCAACAAGTCCAGCATCGTTCTTTACTGAATCTACCTTTGAAGGGTTTACTAAAGTAGAAAAAGCTGGATAAAAGGTTTCTCCTTTGTATTTACAGTACAAGGGTTGATCATTTGCTATAATTGGTGCAAATAAAGCAATGAATACCAAACCTGTAAGAATGTATAATGAAATAAGTGCAGGCTTATTCTTTTTGAATTGTTGCCAAGCGTATTTTTTAAATGAAAAATTATTCTGTTCCATATCTATTTATTTGTAAGAAATTCTTGGATCAACAACTGCATAAAGCACATCGGCAACTAAATAGCCAATCATGGTTAAGAAACCGATTATTGTAAATACTGCTACAATCATTGGGTAATCCGAATTCAGAATAGAGTTATATATTTCAAATCCCATTCCTGGAATGGTAAAAATGGTTTCTATAATTACAGAACCACCTATTGCTAATGGGAAAATATTAGCAAAAACCGTAATAATTGGCAACAATGAATTTCTTAAAGCATGCTTCATAACGACTTTGCCCTCTCCTAAACCTTTAGCTCTTGCTGTTCTTATATAATCTTGTCCAAAGACATCTATTACACCAACTCGCATTATTCTACTTAAGAAGGCAAAGGAACTGTAAGTGTAAGTAATTAGTGGCAAGATAAAATAAGGTGTTCTGTGAGCTGTCTTTTCCCAAAAAGACCATTCTGGATTAAATAAGGTTGGGTCTTGAATTCCTGAAACTGGAAACCATCTCAATGTGTCAGGGTTAGCAAAAGTATAAAGCAACAATACCCCGATAAAGAATCCAGGCATTGAGTACAATACAAATACGACTATTGATGAGATTCTATCAAAGCTACTGTCTTTCTTGTATGCCGAATATATCCCCAGAGGAATACTAATGATATAGGCAAACAATACCGATAAAATAGAAAATGAAAATGAAATCCATACTTTAGACCATATCTTTGTATTAATAGGCTGACTATCGATGTATGAATAACCAAAATCACCTCTTACAACACCTTTTCTATTTTCACCGTCACCAAATAACCAAAAGTGGTATTGATTTTTAGAACCGTAGTAGATAATTTGGGGTACATAACTTTTCCAAGAAGATTGTTGGCTAAGCATAGCATCGTATGTTAATTTAGCTAAATCAAATTCATTTTTTACGCCTGATAAGAAACTGTATTTAGCATAAAGCTCATTCAAGGAATTAAACTTCGATTCTAATACACTAGGATTAGCTGTTTCCAGCATTGCATTTACCTCAAAGTTAGATTGAGTAATAACATCATTTATTTCGTTTTTAGAGTAGGTTGGATTACCATCGCTATCTAAATTACTGTTAAAGATTTCATCTAAATTTAAAGAAAAATGACTGGTTTGTGTTTTGCTTAACTGATTGAAATAAGCAGAGACATCTTCCCAGTTTCC
>PKDP01000148.1 GCA_002862585.1 Flavobacteriales bacterium
AACACAAGTCTATTCATGGACTTACACGTTCTCTAATCAACAACATGATTATAGGAGTTAATGAAGGATTTAAAAAACAACTAGAGTTGGTTGGTGTTGGATATAGAGCAAGTAATTCAGGACAAAAACTTGAATTAGCTTTAGGTTTTTCACACAACGTAATTTTTGAAATTCCTTCAGAAGTTAAGGTTGAAACACTTTCAGAAAAAGGTCAAAACCCAACCATTACATTAACGTCAACTGATAATCAATTATTAGGGGTTGTTGCCGCTAAAATTCGTTCACTAAGAAAACCTGAACCTTACAAAGGAAAAGGAATTAAGTTCGTTGGAGAACAATTGAGAAGAAAAGCTGGTAAAACTGCTGCTAAGTAATAGATAAAAAATAAAGAAAATGGCATTTTCAAAAGATTCAAGAAGAAGAAAAATTAGAAAAAGAATTAGAGCAACTATTTCTGGCTCAGCACAGACACCTAGACTTGCTGTATTCAGAAGTAACAAAGAGATTTATGCTCAAGTAATAGATGATATTAGTGGTAAAACTTTAGCAGCAGCATCCTCAAAAGATGTTGATGGAACAAAAATTGACCAAGCTATACAAGTAGGTAAGTTGATTTCTGAGAAGAGTCAAGCTGCTGGCATTTCAAATGTCGTATTTGATAGAGGTGGTTATCTATACCATGGTAGAGTGAAAGCTCTAGCTGAAGGTGCACGTGAATCAGGATTAAAATTTTAAGAATTTATATACATGTCAAACATCAAAAAAGTAAAAGCAAGCGACATTGAGTTAACAGATAGACTAGTTGGTATCCAACGAGTAACTAAAGTAACTAAAGGTGGTCGTACATTCAGTTTCTCTGCAATAGTTGTTGTAGGTGATGGAAATGGAATTGTAGGTCATGGCCTAGGAAAGTCGCAAGAAGTTACTGTCGCTATCAGTAAAGCTATTGATTCAGCAAAGAAAAATTTAGTTAAAGTATCTATTCATAAAGGTACTATCCCTCATGAACAAGAAGCTAAGTTTTCAGGCTCTCAAGTTTTAATTAAGCCAGCATCAAATGGTACTGGAGTAAAGGCTGGTGGTGCTATGCGTGCAGTTCTTGAAAGTGCAGGTGTTCATGATGTATTAGCAAAGTCAAAAGGTTCTTCAAACCCTCACAACCTTGTCAAGGCTACAATGAAAGCGTTGACTGATTTAAGAAGCCCTAAGCAGGTAGCGAACCAAAGAGGTGTGAACGTAGAAACAGTTTTTAACGGATAAAAAAGATAAACTGATGGCTAAAATCAGAGTAACACAAGTAAAAAGTAAAATCGGTAGACCAGAGAGTCAAAAGAGAACAATCTTGGCATTAGGTCTAAAGAAAATTAATCATAGCGTTGAGCACGAAACTACTCCTCAAGTATTAGGAATGGTAAAGAAAGTTGCTCACGTATTGAAGGTAGAAGAAGTAAAATAATTTAAGTTTTAAAGAAAACTATGGATTTAAGTAATCTAACTCCTGCAAAAGGGTCAACAAAAAATAGAAAAAGAATCGCTAGAGGTGAAGGTTCTAAGAAAGGTGGTACTTCTACAAGAGGTCACAAAGGAGCTAAATCTAGATCTGGTTATTCAAGAAAGATTGGTTTTGAAGGTGGACAAATGCCACTTCAAAGGAGAGTTCCTAAGTTTGGTTTTACAAATCCAAACAGAAAAGAATTCAGAGGTGTTAATTTACATACACTTCAGTCTTTAGTTGACAACAAAAAAATAAAAGACACTGTTGATTTAGATGTTTTAATTGCAAACGGTCTAGCACACAAAAACGACTTAGTAAAAATATTAGGAAGAGGCGAATTAAAAGCTAAGCTTAATATTACTGTTCACAGTTTTTCCGCTTCAGCTAAATCTGCAATCGAAACAGCTGGAGGTACAGCAACTACTTTGTAACGAATAAATATGAAAAATTTAATCACTACATTAAAGAATATTTGGAAGATTGAGGAACTGAGAAATCGAATCTTAGTAACTCTTGGTTTCATCCTTATATATAGATTAGGAGCACAAGTTCCACTTCCTGGTATTGATGCAAGAGTTTTATCTGCTGCAAACGAAGCTAGTGGTGGACCTGATGGTTTATTAGGTTTATTAAATTTATTTACGGGAGGTGCCTTTGCTCAAGCCTCAATATTTGCACTTGGTATCATGCCATATATTTCTGCATCTATTGTAATTCAGTTAATGGGTATAGCCGTTCCTTATTTCCAAAAGTTACAGAGAGAAGGTGAAAGCGGAAGAAGAAAAATCAATAACATAACACGTTATTTAACTATTCTTATCACTGGTTTTCAAGCGCCAGGATTTATATCTAACCTGAAAAGCCAGTGGCTCAATAAGCCAATTGAACTAGCCGATGGAACCATTGGTTACGTATTCGTAAATAACGAAGCTACATTCTTTTTCTCAATCATGTCCATTATTGTTCTAGTAACAGGAACTATGTTTGTGATGTGGTTAGGTGAGAAGATAACAGATAGAGGTATCGGTAATGGTATTTCAATAATAATTATGATTGGTATTATTGCAGCATTACCTGGTTCATTATTTGCTGAGTTTGCTACATCTTTAGAAAGTCAAGGTGGTGGATTAGTAATATTCCTTGTTGAGATTCTAGCTCTAATGCTAGTAATTCTTGTGAGTATTCTACTCGTACAAGGCACACGAAGAATACCCGTCAATTTCGCTAAGCGAGTAGTTGGAAATAAGCAATACGGTGGCGTTCGTCAATATATTCCATTAAAGGTAAATGCATCAGGTGTAATGCCGATTATATTCGCTCAAGCAATAATGTTTGTACCTATTACTTTAGTTGGGTTTTCAGAATCAGAAGCTCTTCAAGGATTTGCAGCTGCCTTTACTGATTTTGCAGGATTTTGGTACAACTTAGTATTCTTTTTCATGATTGTAATATTTACATATTTTTACACTGCTATCACTGTTAATCCAAAGCAGATGGCTGATGATATGAAAAAGAATGGAGGATTTATTCCTGGTGTAAAGCCAGGACGTAAAACAGCAGAGTTTTTAGATGACGCAATGTCAAAAATTACTTTGCCAGGCTCTTTATTTTTAGCATTTGTTGCTATTCTTCCAGCATTTGCTATGCAGTTTGGAGTCAATCAAGGATTCGCTCAATTTTATGGTGGAACCTCATTATTAATTATGGTAGGAGTAGTGTTGGATACATTACAGCAGATTGAAAGTCACTTATTAATGCGTCATTATGATGGATTAACAAGTACTGGAAGGATAAAAGGAAAGTCATCAGGAATGATGGCACAATAATACGGATTCGATGATCTTTTTAAAGACCGACGAAGAAGTTGAATTGATAAGAAAAAGTTCTTTACTTGTTGCAAAGGCACACGCCGAAGTCGCTAAAATGATTGAGCCAGGAGTTAGTACTCTTAAACTTGATCAACGTGCTGAAGAGTACATACGCGATAATGGAGGCGTACCAGCTTTTAAAGGATACAATGGGTTTCCGAACACATTGTGTATGTCACCAGACAGTCAAGTGGTGCATGGTATTCCGAATGACGAACCTCTAGAAGAAGGCTCGATACTTTCGGTAGATTGTGGAGTTTTGATGAATGGCTTTTATGGTGACTCTGCTTACACCTATGCTATTGGTAGTATAGATGCTGAGACTCAAAAGTTGTTAGATGTGACCAAAGACAGTTTGTACAAAGGAATTGAACAAGCTGTTGTGGGTAACCGTGTTGGAGATATCAGTTTTGCTGTACAGCAATATGCAGAATCTCACAATTATGGAGTTGTTCGCGAGTTGGTTGGTCATGGTGTGGGTGAACATTTACATGAAAGCCCAGAAGTGCCGAATTATGGTAAAAGAGGACGAGGTCCTAAGTTACAAGATGGATTAGTCATTGCTATTGAGCCGATGATTAATATGGGAGTTAAGAATATCCGTCAACATTTAGACGGATGGACAATAACTACCGCAGATAAGAAACCCTCTGCACATTTTGAACACACCATAGTTGTAAGACAAGGCAAAGCTGATATTTTATCAAGCTTTGAATGGATTGAACAAGAATTGAATAAAAAATAAATATGGCCAAACAGGCACACATAGAACAAGATGGAGTAATAACTCAAGCACTTTCAAACGCAATGTTTAGAGTGGAGCTTGAAAATGGGCACATTATTACAGCACATATTTCAGGTAAAATGAGAAAATTTTACATCAAATTGTTACCAGGAGACAAAGTTAAATTAGAAATGTCTCCGTATGATTTAACAAAAGGAAGAATAACTTACAGATACTAAGAAAAATGAAAGTTAGAGCATCATTAAAAAAGAGAAGTGAAGATTGCAAAATTGTTCGAAGAAAAGGACGATTATATGTTATAAATAAAAAGAATCCTAAGTTTAAACAACGTCAAGGTTAATTTTAAAAAATAGTAAATGGCTAGAATTGCAGGTATAGATTTACCAAAAAACAAAAGAGGTGTTATAGGACTTACCTATATTTTCGGAATAGGTTCGACCGTAGCTAAACAGATTTTAGATAAAGCTGACATTGATCACAGTGTCAAAGTTCAAGACTGGAATGACAAGCAGCTTTCAGATATTCGCCAAATTATTGGTGATGAAATTAAAGTTGAAGGAGAGCTACGTTCTGAGACACAGATGAATATTAAGCGTCTTATGGATATAGGATGTAACAGAGGTATTCGTCACAGAGTTGGTTTACCTTTGAGAGGTCAGCGTACTAAGAATAATTCCAGAACTAGAAAAGGAAGAAGAAAAACAGTTGCTAATAAAAAGAAAGCTACTAAATAATCACTGAAATATGGCTAAATCAAATCAGAAGAAAAGAACTGTAAAAGTTGATGCTGTTGGACAAGCTCACATACAAGCGACGTTTAACAACATTATTATTTCACTTACCAATAATCAAGGACAAGTAATCTCTTGGTCTTCGGCTGGTAAAATGGGATTCAGAGGTTCAAAGAAAAATACTCCTTATGCTGCACAAACTGCCGCAGAAGATTGTGCAGGAAGAGCTCATGAAGCAGGTCTAAGAAAAGTAAAGGTATACGTTAAAGGTCCTGGATCTGGAAGAGAATCTGCTATTAGAACTCTCCATAATAATGGAATAGTAGTAACTGAAATTGTTGATATTACACCAATCCCTCACAATGGATGTCGCCCTCCTAAAAGAAGAAGAGTATAATTTATTAAGAAGCATAAACAAGCAAAAAAATGGCAAGATATAGAGGTCCTCAATCAAAAATTGCAAGACGATTTAACGAACCAATCTTCGGTCCTGATAAAGCATTGGAAAGAAAGAATTATGGTCCTGGTCAGCACGGTAACAACCGTAGATCTAAAAAATCGGAATACGCTGGTCAGCTAGCTGAAAAGCAAAAGGCTAAGTATACATATGGTATTTTAGAAAAGCAATTTTCTAACCTATTTAAAGAGGCTACTAGAAGAAAAGGTATTACAGGTGAAATCTTATTACAACTATGTGAAACACGCCTTGATAATATTGTATATAGGCTAGGAATAGCTCCAACACGAAGAGCAGCAAGACAATTAGTTACTCACCGTCATATTACAGTAAATGGTCAAATAGTAAATATACCATCATTTGCAGTTTACGTTGGTGACACTGTTGCAGTACGTGAAAAATCAAAATCGCTAGAGGTTATTACTAACTCTCTAGTTAATTCAACTGAAAAGTGTGAATATGTAGAATGGAATTCTGATCTAATGTCTGGTAAGTTATTAGTACTACCACAAAGAGAGCAAATTTCAGAAAATATTAAGGAACAACTTATTGTTGAATTATATTCTAAATAATAACTAAAACAAGCTTACTGATATGTCAATATTAGATTTTCAAAGACCAGATAAAGTATATATGATTGAGTCAACAGACTCACATGGAAACTTTGAGTTTAGACCACTCGAACCTGGGTATGGTCTAACTATAGGAAATGCCTTAAGAAGAGTATTATTATCTTCCTTAGAAGGTTTTGCAATAACTTCTGTAAAAATAGAAGGTGTTGAGCATGAGTTCTCATCAATTTCAGGTGTTGTAGAAGATGTTACGGAAATGATTCTTAACTTAAAACAAATTCGTTTAAAGCAACAAATTGAAGATGAAAACTCTGAGAAAGTAACTGTTCGTTTTGACGGTAAAAATCAGTTTACAGCTGGTGATATCGGTAAAAATCTAGCATCATTCCAAGTTCTTAACCCAGACTTAGTTATCTGTAACCTAGATAAGTCGGTGAACCTAGAAATGGAATTAACTATCGAAAAAGGCAGAGGATATGTGCCATCTGAAGAGAACAAAAAGGCGACAGCTCCACTAGGAACAATATTCATTGACTCTGTATTTACACCTATTAAAAACGTTAAATTCAGCGTTGAGAACTTCAGAGTTGAGCAAAAGACTGACTACGAAAAGTTAGTTTTTGAAATCGCTACTGACGGTTCAATTCACCCAAAAGATGCTTTAACTGAAGCAGCTAAAATTTTAATTCAGCACTTTATGTTGTTCGCTGATGAAAATGTAACTTTTGAACAAACTGAATCAGAAAACACTCACGAGTTCGATGAAGATACACTTCACATGCGTCAATTATTAAAAACAAAACTAACTGATTTAGAATTATCTGTAAGAGCATTAAATTGTTTAAAAACAGCTGAAGTAGAAACTCTAGGAGAACTAGTTTCTTTCAACAAGTCTGATTTATTAAAGTTTAGAAACTTTGGCAAGAAGTCTTTAACTGAGCTTGAAGAAATGGTACTTGTTAAAGGACTTAACTTTGGTATGGATGTAGCTAAATATAATTTAGATAAGGAATAACAAAATGAGACACGGAAAGAAATTTAATCATTTAGGTAGAAAAGCAGCTCATAGAAAAGCAATGCTTTCTAATATGGCATGTTCTTTGATTGAACATAAAAGGATCAAAACAACAGTAGCTAAGGCTAAAGCACTTAGAAAGTTTGTTGAGCCTTTAATCACTAAATCAAAAACAGATACTACTCATTCTAGAAGAATTGTCTTTAGCTATCTAAGACAAAAAGAAGTTGTTACAGAATTGTTTGGTGATGTAGCTTCTAAATTAGCTACTAGAGATGGTGGCTATACTCGTATACTCAAAACAGGAAACAGACTAGGTGATAATGCTGAAATGTGTTTCATTGAGTTAGTAGATTTTAACTCAACATACACGACAGATAAGCCAAAGAAAAAGGCTAAGTCAACAAGACGTTCGGGTAGTGCTAAAAAAGCAGTTACAGAAACAACTGCACCAGCTGTTGAAGATGCTACAGTAGTTGAAGAAACTACTAACGAAGCAGCAACTAAGTCTGAGGTAGAAGAAGTAGTAGCTGATGAAACTTCAAAAACTACTGAGACTACTGAGGAAATAGAGGAAAATAAAGATAACGCTAAAGAGGAAAAAGAAAAGAGTGAGTAAAGTCACATTTGTTTTTCTTAAATACTAATTTCAAAGGGGGTAGGCGTTTGCGTTTTATCCCCTTTTTTTGATAATTAACGAAGATGAAATATCAAAGCAAATCAGATGCTGTACTTTTATTAAAGGATGGCACTGTGTTTTTCGGTAAGTCTGCCGGGAAGGTAGGTACTGCTACCGGTGAGATTTGTTTTAATACAGGTATGACTGGATATCAAGAAATTTTTACTGACCCTTCTTATTTTGGTCAAATAATGCTCACTACCAATGCGCACATTGGTAATTATGGCATTCACGCTGAAGAAATTGAGTCTGAAAATATGAAGATTTCAGGCTTAATTTGTAAAAACTATAATGTTAACTTTTCTAGGCCAGATGCTGATGAGTCAATTCAAGACTACTTTGAATCCGAAGATATGGTAGGCATTTCAGATGTCGATACGAGATCATTAGTTCGTCATATTCGAGATAAAGGAGCAATGAATGGAATAATTTCTTCTGAAACTACAGATTTAGATGTTCTTAAAGAAAAATTGAATGAAGTGCCTTCTATGGAAGGCTTACAATTATGTGATAAAGTATCAACCAAAGAACCCTATTTCTTTGGTGATGAAAATGCTAATTATAAAGTCGCTGTTCTCGACTTTGGTGTTAAGAAGAATATTTTAAGATGCCTTTCGGATAGAGGCTGTTACTTAAAAATCTTCCCTTACAATACCCCTTTTGAAGAATTAGAATCATGGAATCCTGACGGATATTTTTTGTCAAATGGACCAGGTGATCCAGATACTATGCCAGAAGTGATTGAAAATGTAAAGAAGATAACTGCAACATTATTTCCTGTATTTGGAATATGTTTAGGTCATCAAGCATTGGCTATTTCAGAAGGTATTTCAACATACAAAATGCATAATGGTCACAGAGGGATTAACCACCCAGTTCAAAATTTAGCAACCGGAAAGTGTGAGGTGACTTCTCAAAATCATGGTTTTGGAATTAAAACTGAAGAAGTTGAAAATCACCCTACGGTTCAGGCTACCCACATTAACTTAAATGATAATACAATTGAAGGGATAAAAATTAGTAACAAAAATGCTTTTTCTGTTCAATACCATCCTGAGTCATCACCAGGTCCACACGACTCAAGATATTTATTCGATAACTTTATTAACTCTATACAAGAACATAAACAATAATGACTAAAATAGTTAGTATACACGCAAGACAAATATTAGACTCAAGAGGTAACCCTACAGTTGAGGCCGATGTAACAACAGAAAATGGTGTAATCGGAAGAGCAGCAGTTCCTTCAGGAGCTTCTACAGGAAAACATGAGGCTGTTGAGCTTAGAGATGTAGATAAAGATGTTTACGTTGGTAAAGGCGTGTTAAAAGCGGTTAATAACGTTAATACTCTAATTTCTGATGAATTAAAAGGAATGTCTGTCAACGAACAAGCCTCAATAGATAAGGCTATGATTGAACTTGATGGAACTGAAAATAAAAGTAAGTTAGGAGCTAATGCAATGTTGGCTGTTTCAATGGCGGTAGCAAATGCTGCAGCTCAAGAAAATAATCAAATGCTCTTCGAATATTTAGGTGACGATGATTCAACTATTTTGCCAATTCCTATGATGAACATCCTTAATGGAGGTTCACATGCCGATAATAGTATAGACTTCCAAGAATTTATGGTAATGCCAGTAGGAGCCGATTCATTTAGCGATGCTTTGCGAATGGGTACAGAAGTATTCCATAATTTGAAAGAGGTGTTAAAAAGTAAAGGCTTTTCAACAAATGTAGGTGATGAAGGTGGATTTGCACCCAATATAGGTTCAAATGTTGAGGCTATTGAAATCGTTTTACAAGCAATTGAAAAAGCGGGTTATAAGCCAGGTGAAGATATGTATATCGCTATGGATGCCGCTGCTTCAGAATTTTATAATGCAGAAGAAAATGTATATCACTTTCACCAATCTACTGGTGATAAATTAACACCATCTGAAATGGTGAGTTTCTGGAAAGATTGGTCTGAAAAATACCCTATCCTTTCCATTGAAGATGGATTAGATGAGGATGATTGGGACGGTTGGAAACAACTCACTGAAGCAATCGGAGAAAAAGTTCAATTAGTAGGAGATGATTTGTTTGTTACTAATGTTAACAGATTATCAACAGGTATTGAAAAAGGTATTGCTAACTCTATTTTGGTAAAAGTAAATCAAATAGGTACTTTAACAGAAACAATTGACGCTGTTAAGCTAGCACAAGATAATTCTTACACCTCTGTAATGAGTCATCGTTCTGGAGAAACTGAAGATACTACCATTGCTGATTTAGCAGTGGCATTAAATACAGGACAAATAAAAACTGGTTCTGCTTCACGTTCAGATAGAATGGCAAAATACAATCAACTGTTAAGAATTGAAGAGAAATTAGGAGACGAGGCGAAATATTTAGGTAAATCATTTAAGTTTTTAAAATAAGATATATGTCAGACAAAGCCGAATTACACTACAAAGGAAATGTGTACCAAATCCCAGTTATTGAAGGTACAAAAGAAGAAAAAGCTCTAGATGTCAGTAGACTAAGAGCAGAATCTGGTCTAATTACATTAGATAAAGGATTTAAGAATACAGGTTCTACCGAAAGCTCTATTACATTTTTGAATGGAGAAGAAGGTATTTTAAAGTATAGAGGCTATTCGATAGAAGAATTGGCTGAAAAATCTAGTTTCGTCGAAGTATCGTACTTGCTGATATATGGAGAATTACCTACCCAAAGTCAGTTAGAAACGTTTAAATCTGAAATTACTAACCACACTTTAGTTCATGAGGATGTAAGGTCAATTCTTGATGGTTTTCCATCAAAGTCTCATCCAATGGGCGTACTTTCTTCACTAGTATCATCGTTAACAGCGTTTTACCCAATGTCATTAGACCCTAATCGCTCTAGTGAAAAGGTAAACGGAACTATTATCCGTTTGTTAGCGAAACTTCCAACTTTAGCAGCTTGGAGTTATAAAAACAGAATGCGTCAGCCTGTAGTGTATCCTAAAAACAGTTTAGACTATTGCTCTAACTTTTTACGAATGATGTTCGCCCTTCCTACTGAAGAGTTTGAAATCAATCCTGTTGTAGCAAAAGCCCTAGATAAATTATTGATTTTACACGCTGACCATGAGCAAAATTGCTCTACTTCAACTGTCAGAATAGTAGGCTCTTCACATGCTAGTTTATACACTTCTGTTTCAGCAGGAATAGCCGCTTTATGGGGGCCACTTCATGGCGGAGCTAATCAAGCGGTTATTGAAATGCTTGAATCTATTAGAACAGATGGTGGCGATATTGAAAAGTATGTTTCTAGAGCTAAAGACAAATCTGATCCATTCAGATTAATGGGCTTTGGACACCGTGTATATAAAAACTTTGACCCAAGAGCAACTATCATTAAGAAAGCAGCTGATGACGTACTTAGAGAACTAGGAGTCGATGACCCTGTTTTAGATATTGCTAAAAAGCTTGAAGAAATAGCCTTAAATGATGAGTATTTTGTAGCAAGAGGATTATATCCTAATGTTGATTTTTACTCTGGAATTATTTATCGTGCTTTAGGAATACCAACTGATATGTTTACAGTTATGTTTGCTATTGGTAGACTGCCAGGATGGATTGCACAATGGAAAGAGATGCGTGCAAACAATGAACCTATAGGTCGACCACGACAAGTCTATCAAGGGCATGTTGGTAGAGAATATGTATCGATTGAAAAGCGTTAAAATAGATTAATAATAATTACTTTAAAAAAAGGGCTCTTTTAAGATGCCCTTTTTTTATTTTTGTACCATGGCTTACAAGTCTCTAAAAGATTGCGTTAAAGATTTAGAAAATACTGGAATGCTCATTCGTATTAAGGATGAAGTAGACCCCTATTTAGAAATGTCTGCTATTCACCAATTGGTATTTAAGCACCACAAAAAAGCCATTTTATTCGAAAAAGTGAAAGGAAGTAGATACCCAGCAGTATCGAATTTGTTTGCAACTCTTGAACAAAGTCAGTTTATTTTTAGGAAAACCTTAGGATCTGTAAAAGACTTAGTGAGTTTAAAAGGTGATCCTATGCAAGCATTCAAAAAGCCTTTGGCTTATGTGTCATCCATTTTTCAAGCTCCATTAGCCCTACCTTTGAAAAAATGGACACATAAATTTGACGAAATAAAAATAGAAGAGATTCCTCAGATTCAATGTTGGCCTATGGACGGAGGGCCTTTTGTAACACTACCTCAAGTTTATTCCGAAGATATTGATAAGCCTGGTATAATGAATTCTAATTTAGGAATGTATAGAATTCAATTAGGTGGTAACGATTATATTCAGAATGAAGAAATAGGCTTACATTACCAAATACACAGAGGAATAGGGGTACATCAGACTAAGGCTAATGCCAACGGTCAAGCTTTAAAGGTCAGCATTTTTGTTGGTGGACCTCCATCACATTCTTTAGCAGCTGTTATGCCATTACCTGAAGGAATGAGCGAATTAACCTTTGCAGGCATTATGGGAGGCAGAAACTTCAGATACCATGTTGTAGATGGTTATACCCTTTCTACAGATGCCGATTTTGTAATATGTGGTGAAATAAATGAGGATGATGTGAAAATTGAAGGACCCTTTGGAGATCATCTGGGTTACTACAGTTTGAAGCATGACTTTCCTGTAATGAAGGTACATAAAGTATATGCTAAGAAAGACGCAATTTGGCCTTTTACAATTGTAGGTCGACCACCACAAGAAGACAGTCAATTCGGTGCTTTGATACATGACATTACTGATGGCATTATTCCAACAGAAATTCCTGGATTAAAAGCAGTTAATGCAGTAGACGAGGCAGGAGTTCATCCTTTATTACTAGCTGTTGGTAGTGAGCGATATACCCCATTTCAGAAAATAAGAAGACCTCAAGAATTACTTACTATTGCTAATCACATATTAGGAAAGGGGCAGTTAAGTTTAGCAAAGTATTTATTTATAGTTGCTCAAGAAGATAATTCTGATTTAGATGTTCAAAATGAATACGATTTTTTCCAACATTTCTTTTCAAGGGTAGATTGGTCAAGGGATTTACATTTCCAGACTAAAACAACAATGGACACCTTGGATTATAGTAGTACTGGTGAAATAAACGAAGGTTCAAAGTTAGTTTGTGCTGCTGTTGGGGAAGAAAGACGCAAGTTGTCGTCTTCTATTTCAGAGCTTACTTTTTCAGATGATATTCTAAATGCAAAGCTAGTAATGCCAGGTGTATTAATTATTGAAGGTGATAATTTAGAAAGCGTAAAGGCTGCATTAGAGCCTATGGATTTAGAAGGAATAGCTCTTATAACCTTGGTTGATGATGCCAATTTTGTAGCGGAAGATGTAAGCAATTGGTTATGGGTAACCTTTACCCGTTCTAATCCGGCAGAAGATATTTTTGGATTAAATGAAAAAATAGATCAAAAGCATTGGTCATGTCGCCTTCCAATTATTGATGCACGTGTAAAGTTCCATCATGCACCTTGTTTGCAAATGCCTGAAAAGGTAATCGCATCTGCTAAAGATAAATTACAAAAATCATTATGACAAAAAAGATTTTACTTCTAGGTTCTGGAGAATTAGGCAAAGAGTTGGTAATAGCTCTACAAAGGCTAGGTCAATATATTATTGCTGTTGACAGCTATGAGAATGCACCTGCTATGCAAGTAGCACATGAATATGAAGTGATTGATATGCTTGATGGTGATGCACTTGATGAGTTAGTGGATAAACATAAGCCTGATTTAATAGTTCCTGAAGTTGAGGCCATCCGTACGGAACGATTTTTCGATTATGAAAAACAAGGATATAAAGTAATTCCTTCCGCTAAAGCGGCGAACTTTACAATGAATAGAAAAGCCATAAGAGATTTAGCAGCTAAGGATTTAGGTATAAAAACAGCGATATATTGCTATGCTAAAAATTACGATGAATTGGTGGAAGGAGTTGAGGTTTGTGGAATGCCGTGTGTTGTAAAGCCTCTTATGTCGAGTTCAGGCAAAGGGCAATCTGTAATAAAAACAAAAGAAGATATTCAAAAGGCATGGGATTATGCTATGGAAGGTTCTCGAGGAGATTTAGCAGAAGTTATTGTTGAAGAGTTTATTGACTTTGATTTTGAAATCACCCTTTTAACGCTTACTCAATACAATGGAAAAACATTGTTTTGTCCGCCAATAGGTCATCGTCAAGAAAGAGGAGACTACCAAGAAAGTTGGCAACCCATGTCAATGAAAGAGGAGCATCTAGTAGAGGCTCAAAATATGTCCAATAAAGTCACTGCTGCTCTAAAAGGCTCTGGAATTTGGGGAGTAGAATTTTTTGTAGGTAAGAATGGTGTTTATTTTTCTGAATTATCTCCTCGTCCACATGATACTGGTATGGTGACTTTGGCAAATACTCAAAACTATTCAGAGTTTGAACTTCATGCTAGAGCAATTCTCGAAATACCAGTTGATGAAATAAAGCTTTTAAAAAACGGTGCAAGTGCTGTAGTGTTAGCTAAAGAAACTAACAATAATTTCCCTGTATTTAGCGGACTTGATAATGCGGCATCAATACCTAATTCAGATTTTAAAATATTTGGAAAACCATCAAGTAGGCCTTACAGAAGAATGGCTGTTGGTTTATCTTATGGGGTAAATGAACCAGTAGAAGAACTTGTGTTGAAAGCTAAATCTGTAGCAGATTCGATTAAAATAGGCTAGCTCATTTATTTTATATGGCTGTAAATTACCTTATGGAAACGATTAATGCTACAATCCCTTTATTTTACTCTTTGTATAGACTACTATTGAGAAAAAGATTTTTTTTCTTTTGGGTTATACCATTTTTGCTCTCTTTATTATGGTGTCAGAATTCAATTTTTTCCTTTAAGATAATAATTTTACTCATATCTTAATAGCGTCATTTAGTGTCCAATTATTGATTTCATATCCAAATAGCTTAAAGTTTGATGGTACGATTGTATTTAGATTTCGTTCGTGTAAAAACTATTTGAGCCTTGCCTTAATAAATATTGTTGGAATTTTTGTGGCCCTCGATAACCCTGAAATTAGTGTTATGGGAGTAGTGTATCATTCTATATTTGCTTTCATACCATTTGTATTTTATTTACTTACACTATCAAATAAGATAGCTCTATATGAAGCACCTGCTAAATAAGTATCATCTTCTTTAAAGAGTTTCTATTCTTTCGTTTTATCTATTATTTAACCTATTGCTCCACACATAATTGCTGTAGATACTGTAGTAATAAGCACATCTGTAATAAAGTGCTCAACGTTTAAGTCGCTTGAAGAGTACATGAAAAAATTCATGCTAATACTGTATAAAATACCTCGATAAATACCAGCGATAGTTCCACTTTTAAATGTACTGATTTGAGCTAATTTACTAAATATTAATGAGAAAATTAGCGAGTAAAAAAGACATCCAACAAATATAAAAGATAGCGATTTTTCATTTCCAGAAGTTGGGTAAATCTCTGTCAATAGTGTGCCGTAAAATAGCTAACCTAAAAGATAGTAAACAATAGTTCCAGCGATAGCTCATAATGTAAAAGATTTAATGTCTATTTTTTCAAAGTTTTAAGTTATTAGAAAAAGTTAACTATACAGTAATTATTACTAACAGAAAAAGTACAAATCGAAAAAGTTAGGTGAAAGTGATTGAGAAAAACTTAATAGTTCTTTTGATAATGTAAATAAAAAAAGTAATTATGATTTTGGCTTTCTTTTTTTATTGAAATGCCTCTTCTTACTTTTAAAGTGTTTTTTGAATTTATTTCTTCCACTACCTTTTCTATTGATGTTGTAAACAGGGGCGGCTTCAAAACCTTGAGGTAAAGGTTCTTTTTCAAGAGTTCTTTCTATAAGGTCTTCAATTTGCTTAAATTTTAGACAATGTTCACCATTTATAAATGTTATGGCCTCGCCCTTGCGGTCAGCTCTGGCTGTTCTTCCTATTCGATGTACGTAATCTTCAGCATCGTTCGGAACTTCATAATTGATGACAATTTCAATGCCTTTAATGTCAATGCCTCTAGATAGAATGTCTGTGGCTACTAAAATTTTGATTTTTTTATTTTTAAAATCGAGTAGTGCCTTTTCTCGTTCTTCCTGTTCTAAATCTGAATGTATATCTTTAGCAGGAAGACCAGCTTTGTTTAAACTTCTTGTTAAATCCTTTACACTTTTCTTTGTTGAACAAAATACTAATACGTGATTAAGTTTCTTGTCTTTTAAAAGTTCTTTTGTCAAGGCAATTTTTTGATGGTCGTGAACCATATATGCCTTTTGCGTAATGCCTTCGGCTGGTTTCGATATGCTAAGGCTTATGCTTTCAGGTTTTACTAATATTTCTCCTGCTAGCTTTCTTATTTTTGGTGGCATGGTAGCGGAAAACATAAGGTTTTGCCTTTTCTTAGGTAGCTTTTTAGTGATATCCATGATATCGTCATAAAAACCCATATCAAGCATTCGGTCGGCTTCATCTAATATGAAATGCTTTACACCAGACGGGTCAAAGTAATTAAATTTCATGTGTGCTAACAGCCGGCCTGGAGTACAGACTAATATGTCAGAACCGTTTTTAATGGCTTTTTTCTGAGCATCAAAATCAGAGCCAGTACCACCGCCATAAATTGGAAATGAAGAAGAATTAGTGAAATAACTAAAACCTTCTATTTGTCTATCAATTTGCATTGCCAACTCTCTAGTTGGGGATACAATGATAGTGTTTATTTTAGATGATTTCCCTTTGCATAATTTATTTAGAATCGGAAGTACGAAGGCGGCCGTTTTTCCTGTACCCGTTTGAGCACAGGCAATTAAATCTCTATTTTTTAAAATAACAGGTATGGCTTTTTCTTGAATGGGAGTAGGTGTGTTGAAGCCCATCATTTCTAAGCCTTCTTGAAGTTGAGGTTCAAAACCTAAGTCGTCAAATTTCATAATTGTCGTTGTCTTACCGCTTCATAGAGTATTACTCCTGCTGAAACAGATACGTTTAATGATCCAATTGACCCCATCATTGGTATTTTTGTTTTGTGCGTGCTGCGTTTTAAGTATTCATCAGAAATACCATCTTCTTCCGAGCCCATAATTACAGCAGTGGGGAGTTTGTAATCAGGTTCATAGATTAGCTCATCTGTTTTTTCAGTACAAGCTACAATTTGAAGTCCGCTATTTTTTAAAAAGTCAATAGTTGCTTTTAAATTAAACTCTCTGCAAATCGGAACACTACTCAAGGCTCCGGCTGACGTTTTCATGGCGTCACCATTTATGGCAGCACTGCCTTTTTCTGGAACTATTATGGCATGTACACCAGAGCATTCCGCACTTCTTACTATAGCTCCAAAGTTACGCACATCCGTTACTCTATCTAAAACTAAAATCAGCGGATTTTTTCCATCTTCAAATAGTTGTGGGATTATATTTTCTGTTCTGTAAAATGTGATTGGTGATATAAATGCAAAAACACCTTGGTGATTCTTTCGAGTTAAACGGTTTAATTTTTCAACTGGAACATGCTTATAATTAACGCGGTGTTTTTTTACTAAGTCCCATAGTTCAGGGAAAATATCTCCTTTAAGCCCTTTTTGGATAAAAAGTGTATCAATTTCTTGACCAGCATTTATAGCTTCAATAATTGGACGAAGTCCAAAAATAGCATTCTCATATCTAGTTATCTTCATCTTTATTTGCTCGCTCTATTATGTTTTGAGGCAAACTCTTTTTTGTTTTTGCACCCAAGTCTTTCAGGTTTTCTATTTTTTTTATAATATTTCCTCTACCATCCGTCAGTTTATTCATAGCATCTTCATAGCTATCCTTGGATGTTTTTAGGCTCTTACCGACCTTTATAAGGTCTTGGACAAAACTTTCAAATTTATCATACAATAAGCCGCCTTCTTTGGCAATTTCTAATGCGTTTCGCTTTTGGTCTTCTTGTTTCCAAATAGAGGCAACAGTACTTAGCGTAGCTAAAAGGGTAGAGGATGACACAAGTACAATGTTCTTTTCTAAAGCATTTATGTAAAGGTTGCTATCCTCGTTGAAGGCTAACATTAAGGCAGGTTCGTTAGGGACAAACATTAATACGTGATCAGGGGAATTTATCCCATATAGATTAGGGTAATCCTTATCGCTGAGTTCAATGTAATGTCGCTTTAAACTGTCCAAGTGTTTTTTGATAGCTAGTTTTTCAGCGTTTTCATCTTCCGCATTATAGTATTCTACATATGCAGTAAGTGAAACTTTAGAGTCAACAATAAGGTGTTTATTATCAGGAAGATTAATGATGAAATCTGGTTTTTTCAATTTCCCTTCTTTATCTTTATATCCCCCTTGAGTAGAGAAGTGAATGCCATTTTTCAAGCCTGACTTTTCGAGAAGAAGTTCAAGTCTGTTTTCACCCCAGTCACCTTGAGTTTTGGAATTCCCCTTTAGTGCGTTGGTAAGGTTAAGAGCATCTTGACTAAGTTTGCTATTTAATGATTCTAGACTATTTATCTTCTGCATTAAAATGGCATTACGCTCCACGCCTTTCTCATTAGTATCTTCAACTTTCTTTTTGAATTTTTCTATTTGTTCACTCAAAGGATTGAGTAGATTTCCCAATTGCTCTTTATTTTGCTTCTTAAATTTTTCCGAGTTAAACTCTAGAATTTTATGGGCCAGATTTTCAAATTCTTTTGTGAGTCGTTTTTCTATTTCTTCTTTTGTGTCCTGACTTTCTTTCAGTCTTTCGTTCAGCATTTTAATACGTTCATCCTTAGCACTTAATTCAGATTTTAGCTCAATTACTTGCTGGATTAAATCATCTGTTTTTGAATCGTCACTTTTATTGGGTTGTGCTCTGTTCTGATACACTAACCATCCAAAACCTATAATTAATAAGATGATAATAAATAACTCCATAATTCGTGTTGGCTAAGTTAAGGTTATTATTCTAAGATTAGAACTTTTGTGTTGAGCTTTACGAGTGAAAATAATTTGATAACATCTTTATTTGTCATTCTAATGCATCCATGCGATGCTGGAGTACCTATTTTTCCTTCTTCTGAAGTGCCATGAATATAGATATAGCGTTGATACGAGTCGATGTTTTCACCCTTGTTTACTCCCTTTTCTTCTCCACTAAGCCAGAGAATACGACTTGTAATATCGTCGGTTTTAGAGCTTGATGTGTCACTATAAATGGCGGCAATATGTCCATAAAATATCCTGCCAATCATTCTGCCTTTCAGTGGGGTTTCAGCTCCATGTTTTTCTTTTATGGAGTGTAATCCTAAAGGTGTTTTATCACTATTTTTTTGATTTCCAACACCTTTCTTTGCCGATGAAATAGGATATTCGCCAATAATGCTATTATTTTCAATATGAAATAGTTTTTGTAATCTAATAGATACAAATAGTATTTCGCTGTAAGTAGTCCCTTTTTTATCAATACAATATTGATTTACCTTTTCTACAATATCATCATTTATAGAATAAAATATCATTATAAATGAAAGTATTATTTGCACCATTTAATTTGCGTTTGGTATTGTTTACTTAGTATAGTGTTTGTTTTGGAGAAGTGTTTGCAGCCAAAAAATCCAGAGTGTGCCGAAAATGGAGAGGGGTGTGCGGCTGTTAGGATATGATGTTTGTTAGAGTCAATAAGTTCGGCCTTATTTAGTGCAAAACGACCCCAAAGGAGAAAAACTAAACCCTCTTTATCTTTTGAAAGGATTTTTATGACGAAGTCCGTGAATTCTTCCCAGCCTTTTTTTTGGTGCGAGCCCGCTTGTTTTGCACGTACGGTAAGTGTAGCATTCAACATTAAAACACCTTGTTTTGCCCAATGCTCAAGATTTCCAGAATGTGGTATTTCATGACCAATATCATCCCTTATCTCTTTAAAAATATTTTTCAAGGATGGCGGTGGATTTATTCCATCCGAAACCGAAAAGCACAGCCCATTTGCTTGATTAGGGCCGTGATATGGGTCTTGACCGATAATAACCACTTTTGTCTTGTCAAAAGAGCAGAGATTAAAGGCAGAAAACATTTT